>CAYFJO010000152.1:0-23085 GCA_964343305.1 uncultured Pirellulaceae bacterium
CCAAAACGACAACTCTGCGCTTAGCCCGAATCGCGAAGTCGCGCGGGGTTGTCCACCCTCGGTCAGTTCGACTGTCGACAAATTGCAGGCGGAGATGTGACCGCTGCGTCTTTGAAAGCAGCTCAATTGCAGGTGGTGAAAACGACCGCTGCGCCTTAGAGAAGTCGGCAAGTGAACGAAGGCGATGCCGTCCTCGCGAGTGTTGTCACACCCCTACCGGCGCGTTTGGGCCACACCGGGCTAAGGAGTTCGCCGAACTGCAGGTTGTGTGTTCTCTGACAGAACAGTGTGTGATCAAGTGACCATCATGGATTTTGAGAGCCTCCCGCGATTGCAATCGCTACAATGTGGGCGCCCAAAGACCGACAGCAAAATTCGATTTGCGAGGTGTTCCCATGAGCCGTTTCAGTGTCGCATCAACGATTGCATTCGCTGTATTTGCCATTGTAGGTCTTTCGGGCTGTGGAAGAGCCGCTATTGACAATGAACAGCCTCGGGCAACCAACGAGCAACCCGAAGATGTTCTTGACAAGATTGCACCGGCTCGGCCCGATGATGTCGCGGGCGACCGGCAACCTGTGGCCGACAATGTTGCCGACAAGGCTACGACGTCGAGCAAGCCCGAAACCGCAACGGCGCCGCCCGCCAAATCCGCCGAGCCAAAGCAGGGTGTCGCTCAAAGCCACTCCAGCCGGCCGACTGCCAATTCACCATTGAAGCTGGACGAAGAATCTCAAGTCACCGATGAGAAAAGCAAATCCGACGGCGTCAGAAAGGCCATCAATTGGGCCTTCAGCACGGGTCGCCCGCATATGAGGATTAGGCTAAAAGACCAGTGGACATTTCTGCGCAGCCCTGACGAGATGCCCGAGGAGGAGTTCCAGTTATTTGAGGTGCATTTCTCGGACTCGAAGAAACTCACCGATGAGAACCTAAAGCATGTCGCACTGATGACCGATCTTGAATCGCTTCAATTGCACGTCCGTGATCAGCTCACCGGCGATTGCCTGAAACATCTCAAGGATTTAAAGCATCTCAAGCAGCTCACCGTGTTTGGCGATCCCATCACGGGATCGTCGCTACTGCCTTTCCGCGATTTGACGACGCTAGAGAAACTCAAACTAGCCATGACCGAAATCGGTGACGACGGGCTCGTGCATCTTCGCAATCTCACTAACCTGGTCGAACTCGATCTATTTGGCGCGAAGGTCACCGGAGCAACCTTTGAACATTTCTCCGGCATGACCAAACTTCAGCATCTGAATCTGTACGGAGCGCCTCTCACCGATGATGCAATGGCGCATCTGGCCGGGTTCAAGGAGATGAGACGACTCAAAGTGTCCCACATCGAAACGATCACCGACGATGGTCTCAAGCATCTGGGTGCCATGAGCAAACTTCAGCACCTTGATCTTTCCTCCGAAAATCAGTTGACCGACAAGACCATGGCGCATCTATCCGGATTGACCGAACTACAATCGCTGGATTTGACACGAGTTCCTGTGACGGACGAAGGTCTTTCGCACTTGGCCGGAATGTCCAAACTTCAGCGCCTGGATTTGTGGTACGCGAAAATCACTGGCCCCGGCTTAAGACATCTGGTGGGCCTGACTGAACTTCGCTCGCTCAATCTGAGCGATACAGCGGTTGATAACGCGAGCCTCAATCATCTCGCCGGGTTGACCAACCTGTATGAACTCAACCTGACCGATACGCGTGTCAACGACGAAGGGCTCGTGCATCTCAAGCCGATGACCAAAATGACGAAACTCTACCTGATCGGCCTCGACGTCACCGACCAGGGCCTCGAGCATCTTAGACCGATGAACAAACTGCGCATCCTCAATTTGGAAAGGACCAAGATCTCTCCAGCCGCCATTGATCAGCTGCAGGCCCGCCTGCCCGATTGCGACATCACCGCCCCGTAATAGGACGTGATGCCGCACGAGCACAGCGAGTCTTCAGAACCAGAAGTCATTTGCGGCGAAAACTGCCTGGGTGGTTTGACACATCGAGCAATTCGGCCAACCGCTGGGCAGACGGTCGGCGGCGCGGGTCTTCGAGGAAGTCGGAAGACAAATCAAAGGGGCATCCACGATGATGCGCGGAATATCGTTCTCGTCCTTATCGACCACACTAGAGTGGCGTTCTTGTTTCCCATCATTTGTCGCTGCCGTATCACGCTCAATGCCAGGAAGCAACAGGAGACAGGTCAGCACCGCACCGGCAATTGCTCCGCATGCAAAAGCGGCAGAAATCGTAAGCCAACCACTGGATCGGTCGTTTCTCTTTCGTCCAGTAAGTTCAGGCAAAATGGCCTGTTCTGCCTCGCGCGCCGCATTCAGTATCGACTGTGCATCGAACGTGGCAGGGCGCGGCTGCAACTGCTTCAACTGCAGTTCAATCTGTGCGGACCGTCCAACGCGATTGGGATCTTCAGGAGAGTGGTAATCTGGATTCATCGTTCTGCCTCGAATTGTTGAATTCGTTAATCATTCGTTCCAACTCGCCCAACGCGTGATGATAACGACGGTGAACAGCACTAGCACCAAATGGAAGATTGGCTTCATTGTGTTCGGTTTGAGGCTTTATGCTTGTAGGATGGGCACTCTTGCCCGTCCAAGTAGGTGACGGGCAAGAGTGCCCATCCTACGTCAAACCGTTCGATCTCATTCCGAACATCGAACATCGCGTTTTCCGTTTGGTGCTAGTGGACGATTCCACGAGGTCGGCGATCACGAGCGCTCGCCCCATATCCGGGCGACTACGATTTCTCTTTCCAGTCGCGGCAAGCGAGCGAGCAACGATTCATAGTCCATAGGACTTTCCAAAACGTTATCGTTCGGCAGGAACCTCGACTCGCACAGTTGACCGGCTTGCTGTTGGTGCTTTGCACGACGGCCATCGGCGCGAGCCAAATTCATGGCCCGGCGTCGAACCGTCGTGTAAAGCCATGCGACAAGTCTGTCGGGAATTGGATCCTGTCGCAACAAATCGATCAGCGCCTCTTGCACAGCGTCCTCTGGAGCACGACACCACTGCCGCGCGTACAATGTGAGTGCCGCCCCATGGGCGTCGATCAACTCCTGAAGTAATTCTCCATCAATGTGCGTCACGTGTTTGCCGCGAGATGCCGTGGTGCCTGCATCAACTATCCAACCTACCATCCTACCCAGTCGCACCCGATTCCAGCGTCTTCTCGTAAACAACTCATAGAGATGTCACCGGCAAAGAGAAGTTTTCCCACTGGATTTCAGAATCCACCAATTTTCGTTTCGTCTTCCCGTCTTTGCGCCAATCTGGATATCGGTCTCCCGGGATAGACTTGAAACCAATTTGGCAATTTGTTCCAGGGTAATTATGATTACATAGTTCGCGAATCTTGTCGGAGTTTGAAATGGGTACTTGGGGACCGGGATTATACGCAAACGATCTTGCTAGGGATTTGAAGTCCACAATTTCGTCTGTTATGAGGTTGCCGCTTGAAGCTAACGAGCTCGTTAGCCTCCTGGAAGAGACATTTCCTGGTCCAAGCAGTGAGGAAGATGACGAAGAATACACTTCGTTTTGGCTCGTGTTGGCCGACCAGTTTCACAATCGCGGGGTCATGGCCGCCCCTGCGACTCCTTTCCCGCTTGAATTAGCAGGTCCACCTTGTAGACTCAGCTCTGTCTGTGGAAATAAGCGTTGGGCCAGACCGGCGACAAGGCGGCTCAGCCTGTGGGTGAGGGCTTTTCGCCGGATGACCTCGCCGCTTCGTTCTACAAGAATATCGGCATCGATCCTCAAACAAAGTACCACACGAACATCGGCCGACCGGTGATGCTGGTGCGAGACGGAAACGTCATCCCAAGTTTGTTCAGTTAAAAAGTGTGAACGGTAAATCTGACAAGGAGAAATTAGGATGAATCGTCGACAGTTTCTCTGGATAGCGGCCGGAGCCACCGCTACGTTTGGCGCCAGTGCCGCGACGCGTTTACTTCACGATCCGCAACAAACCGGCGATTCGGACGGCTGCCAGTCAGCCAGCCGCAGATCGTGGGCCCTAGGATCGGAAGTCACAATCACCGCGCTGCATCAGGACCAATCGATCGCAACGAAGGCGATCGACGCAGCATTCGATGAGTTGGTGTTGGTGGAAGAGCTAATGAGCATCTATCGGCCCGATAGCCAGGTTAGTCGGCTCAACCACGAAGGCGATCTTCGTGATCCCCATCCATACCTGCTGGACGTTCTTTCTGCTGCTGGCGCGATGTCGTCGCGCTCGCGCGGAGCGTTTGACATCACGGTCCAGCCACTTTGGTCGCTTTACAGCAATTCGAAAAAGAACGACTCCTTGCCGGACGAAGATTTGGTGACGCAGGCTCGTTCGAAAGTGGATTGGCGTCGCCTGGAGATTTCCGACCATCAAGTACGACTTCGCGGCAGCGGTACGCAGATAACGCTGAACGGTATCGCACAAGGCTTTGCGGCGGACAAAGCGACGGCGGCGCTGAGATCACATGGTGTGGAACACGCGCTGATAAACACCGGAGAGATTGGCGCACTGGGCAGCAAAGAAAACGGCGACGCATGGAAGGTTGGCATCCAGCATCCGCGATACAAAGACGCATTCATCTCATTGGCCGGGCTCGTGGGGCGATATCTCGCCACGTCGGGCGACTATGCGACGACCTTCAGTCCGGATTTCCGTTTCAATCATTTGTTTGATCCGCGATCCGGTCAATCACCAGGCGAGTTGTCCAGTGTCACGATCGCCGCGTCAAGCGCGACGCAGGCCGATGCATTATCAACCGCCGTTTTTGTCTTGGGTGCCGATGCCGGCCTCGATTTGGTGCGCGACACGGCGGATGCCGACGCGATGTTGGTGCGCAAGGACGGCACCATGCTCGTGACTGGTGGGTTTCCGATCGAGAGTTAATATGATTCGTTCAACCACGAGTTTGTTGCTGCTCGCGTTTTCGATCGCGCTGTTGTCTCCCGCGACGACGCTGGCCGAGGATACTGTTGAATTTCTTAGCGGCGCAAAAGTCGTCGGCAGAGTAACCGAGATTCGTAAAGCAAAAAAGGAAATCGTTTTCGAAGCCGTACTGGGCACACGACGGATCGAGCGAACTTATCCGTACAGCACGATTCATGCGGTCACCTACAACGGCAAGCGGTACGTGTTAAACGCCAAATCGGCCGGCGCGAGCAACGGTGGCTCCAACGTTTCCAACAAACCGGTCGAGCGCATCGAGCGGTCGCGTGCTGAAGTGCAGAAAATAATCGAAACGGTGGGCAGCACGCAACCGGATTGGTTTAATTCCGTGAGGCTCAACTATCCGCGCACGTTAGATTTTTCCTGGCCCACGCCAGCGAAAAAAGAATGGAACAATCAGAAGTTTGTTGGTCACTACGTCTGGGACGTCATCAACCCAAACCGATCTAAGTGGCATGAAGGTGTGCGGCTGATGCACCACATCATCGACGGGAACAAGAGCAACGCTGCCGCGAAGAAGAAGTCGATGAATCAACTCGGTGTACTCTACTGCAGCTTGCTGGAAGACTATCCACGCGCGGCGTACTGGTGGCAAAAGGCTGGAAGCGGCACGAGCGGTGCGATGGGAGTCGGTGGATATCGCGTCGGGTACGAGGTCGGTCTGGCCCGCTGCTATTGGGAATTGGGAAACCGCGACTTGGCCGTCGAAATGCTCAATCGTGCCCGTCCTGGGGGTACGATTCATCTTTGGGCGGAAATGGGTGAACACGACCGCGCGATCAATATTGCCAGACGTGAAGCCAGTCGTTGGGTGGGCGCGTACAACGTCGCTGGCGATATCTGCCGCCACGCTGGTCGTTTTCGAGAAGCGATTGGCTTCTACAATCAGGCGATTCAAAAGGCCGATCCGAAAAAACAAGAGCGGGTCATTCAAAACGCAAAAAAACGAATCATCGCCGTCAAAGCTTTTGAGACGTTTGACCTCGAGCGAATTCGTGACGGCAAATACCAAGACAGCAGTATCGGATACGCCGGACTCGTTCATGTTTCTGTGACGGTCAAAGATAAGGCGATCACAGATGTTCGAGTTACGAAGCACGTCGAGAAGCAATATTACTCATCGTTAACCGACATTCCGAACCAGATCATTCAAAAGCAAAGTGTCAAGGGCATCGACGCCACATCCAGTGCAACCATTACGGCCGAGGCAATTATCCGGGCGACGGCGAAAGCGTTGGCAAAATGAGAATCCTTCAGATTCGACAATTCGCGATCGTGCTTTCCATTGTTGTATGCGCTGCATCGACGGCCCAGTCGCAAGACGTGATTGAGTTCCTCAGCGGTGCAAAGATCATGGGCAAAGTGACCAACATCGACAAGCAAAGAAAGAAGGTCACATTTGAATCCAAAATCGGAGCAAGAACGAGCACGCGAGTCTATCCGTACAGCCGCATCCACGCGGTGACGTATCGCGGCAAGCGATATGTGTTGAACCAAAAGACTGGTGGATCGACGGGCACGGGGTCCAGTGGCACAACATCTTCCGGCACGCCGGTTCGTCGAAGTAAAGCGGAGATCGAACGAGTGATCAAGGAAGTTGGTGGTTCAGCGCCGGATTGGTGTTCAACTCGGCTTTCCAGAATTCTCATGCGTTTCATTGGGGCGCACAAAGGACAATCGCTCCGCGCGACCATTCCGAGGCGGAGCTTGCGTGCCGCCCAGTACCAAAAGATTCAATGACCATTGCATTCACCCCAGACCCAGGATTTTCCGCGCGCCGCTTGTGTCGCCCTTGCCACCGACGAAGTCGTCGAACGTTTTACTCGTCACCTGAATGATCTGATCGCGAATAAATGCAGCCCCCTTTGGCGCGGCGTCCTCGGGATGCTCAATGCAGCATTCCCATTCGTACACGGCCCAGCCGGCAAAGTCGTATTCGGTGAAAAGCGAGAAGACGCGGCGCCAGTTCACCTGACCGTGGCCAAGTGAGCGGTCGCGGGCAGCGCGCTTCAGCCAGGGAAGGTAGCCCGAATAGAATCCTTGCTTGCCGGAAGGATTGAATTCCGCGTCCTTGACATGGAACATTTTGATCCGCTCGTGATAGAAATGAATGAACTCGATGTAGTCGAGCCCCTGCTTGATGAAGTGGCTGGCGTCGTAGTTGAGGTTGCAACGCTTGTGCCCGCCAATGCGGTCCAGGAACTTTTCGAAGGTGATGCCATCGAACAAGTCCTCCATCGGGTGTAATTCGAAGCAGAGATCGACGCCATATTCGTCGTAATGATCAAGGATTGGCTGCCAAATTCGGGCGAGTTCGTCGAAGGCTTCTTCGATCACCGCCTCGTCGCGCTGCGGGAATGGGTAACAAAACGGCCACGCCAGCGCGCCTGAGAACGTCGCGTGCTCCGTGATGCCAAGCCGGCGCGAAGCTTCAGCACAATATTTCAGCTGCTGAACAGCCCAATTCTGGCGGGCATTTCGGTTGCCGCGCACCTCAGGCGGGCAAAGTCCGTCCATCCAGGCGTCATAGGCCGGATGCACGGCGCACAGCTGCCCTTGGATATGGCTGGCCATGTCACAAATGACGATACCCGCATCAGCGACGGTGCCCTTCAACTCTTCGCAATAGGCGTCGCTTTTCGCTGCCCTTTCCAGATCAATAAATCGTGAGTCCCACGTTGGGAGCTGAACGGCCTCGAAGCCACACTCCTTAGCCCACGTGCAGATATCCGCCAAATTGTTGAACGGCGGCTTGTCGTCAGCAAATTGCCCCAAAAACAAGCCGGGACCGTTTATGGTTCGCATGGATTCCTCCCCATTGACCTTCGCTTTGACTATTCGCTCTGGTAGTCGCATGCGCACCGTCATGCGGACGCTTGCGACAAAACGGTAACGTTAACGTTTTCCACTATGCAACGTTAGCACAAAGTGCTGTCAAGGGCTAAGGCGAATGGAACATCACTGTTGAGGCGTCCCGCGACCTCGGACTGGCGTTCGCAGCTGGCAATCATCTTCGGCATCCTCACGTCGATGCTCTTGACGCTGATCGTCATTCCCGCCGTCTATTGGTTACTCTGGGCTAACGCGAAGCGACGATGTATTAGACGACTCGCGTCGATGGGAGGCAAGCAGAGCGGTTACGGCGAAGAAAGTGTCGTGTTCCATTACGTTTTATCGGACGTGTCAAAATTCGACCGTATTTCGGTTTTTGAATCGCGGCGAAAACCCAACGTTTTTCGGTGGCTCAAAGCCAGTCGGACAACTCAGCCTAGAACCCGCTTCGTTGGCGAACGAGTTGTCACGTCATCACTTCGGCCAATTTCACCAAGCGGCTCTTTTCTTGCAGCGACTTCGCCGCCGCGTGGACGATGGCGGTGACCTCCAGGATTTCTTGATGCGGATTCGGTTCTTTGCCCGTCCGCAACATGTCGCGAAAAGCGGCGGCCATGCGGACCATCTCGTATTTGTGGCCGATGGCAAAGTCGCCTTCGATGGACGGCGTAAACGTGTAGAGCTTCTTCTTGAAGTACACGTCAGTGCGGTTGTATTCGAACTTCTCGAACGGCTGCCCATACCAGACGTGGCAGGGGTAACGATTGTCGTACGTGATCAGCGCGTGGCACGTGTCTTTGTATTCGTACATGCTCACCGCATCGACGCCCGCGCCCATCAACGTCAGCACAGTCCAAACCGGATGCTGGCCGTAAATCATCCAGCCGTCGAGACGGTAGCGGCTGTGCAAACGGGCCGACACGTGCTCGATCTCGCCAAACTCGCCCGCGTCGCGCATCCGCAACGCCGCTTCCATGCCCCATTCGTAATTGAAGATGCTGCCAGACATCAGCGGAGCTTTGTGCTTGCGGGCGAACTCCAGAATCTTGCGAGTGCCCGCTACCGTGCCGCCGATCGGTTTGTCGCAGAACGTCGGCAGCCCTTTGGCCAACCCCGGAGCAACCAGATCGAAGTGATCGTCGCCTTTGCCTGAAGCGTCACCCATCCAGACGGCGTCGACCTCGTCACACATCTTCTCGAGATTTGTCGCGACCTGCACACCGGGAAAGACTTCCGCGAACGCGCCGGAAACGTTGGGGTCGGCATCGTAGTAATGGGTGATTCGTGTGTCGGGCAATGGCAGCATGTTGAAATGTAATTTCGGATTGCGGTACACCTTGCGCCAACCATCGACGACTTGGGGATAGTGCTTCTTCAGCGCGTCGAAATCGCACTCCGAATGCAGGTATTGTCCAAAATGCCAAGTGTGTCCGTTGCGTGCTTGTGGTTTGCCAAGGATGGCTGCCGAGACGACGCCAACGCGAAACGTTTTTCTTGGCGTGGGTGCTGCGTTAGACGGCACGCTCCCAGCAATGGCCGTTGCGGTGGTACAACCCGCAAGCTTCAAGAACTCGCGTCGCGGTACAACGTTTGAATAGGTTCGCATAAAAGCCTCTCGATGGTTCAGTGCAAGGTGATAGATTCCACACAAGTCCGCAGCGCGAGCGAGGGGACTCAAGTCTTCCTCTCGCTCGTGTTTCGGGCTTACGGCAATTTTCACCGTCGGCAGGATAGCTTACGCAGCATTCATTGTATAATCGGTGCAACTCGTTAGGCGACCGCCAAGCCGACGCGAGAATGACAAAATTGGCAAGAGGCTTACAAGTGGAATCGAAATATGATGCGGCAACGACGGATTGGCGTGTTCTTGATCGGTCTTGTCGCGGCAGTTGTGTTGCACCACTGCGCTGGGGAATCAATTTGCTAACGTTTTTGCCCGGTCCCAAGTCAAATGGCGCGTTGAGCTCGCAAGTGACCGGGTTGCAAATGTCCGTGCATTACAAGTGACACAGGAAATCAATATTGGTTGACAAGACAGGAGATGGCGATGCCGTTCATCAACGTGAAAATGTTAGAAGGCCGTAGCGAAGAACAGAGACGCGAACTTGTCCAGGTCATGACCGACGCCATGGTGAATATTTGCGGGGCAAAACCCGAAGGCACCACGGTTGTCATTGAAAACGTTGCCAGAGACCACTGGGCGAAGGGCGGCGTCCTGATGTCCGACCAGGGATCGTCCAGGAAAGAAACCACGGGGAACTCAGACGCCGACCTCCGGGACGCGATCCTGGCCGCGGATCAGGACTTCATGCAGACATTCCGTCGTGGCGATGCGAAGGCGATAGCGGCTCTGTATACGAGCGATGGGCAGCTTCTGCCGGCGCATAGCGATTTGGTGACCGGCCAACGGGCGATCCAGGAGTTCTGGGAGGCCGCAATTGATAGCGGGATTAAGACAGCACAGCTCGATACGCTTGAAGTGGAGGGTTATGGAGACACGGCCATCGAGGTGGGCAAATATAGACTCGGCGGCGAAGTAGAGCAGGTGTTGGATGAAGGAAAGTACATCGTCATCTGGAAGTGGGAAAACGGCCGATGGCGGTTGCACCGCGACATTTGGAACACCAGCATGCCGGCCCCCGAATGACCGTGCCCGAAGGGGAAAAATATTCAGCCGACCTTCATCTGGCGGCAATACTAGAAAACTGAATTCGGCCCGTTTAGAATCCGAGAACGCTTGTTAGCCTGTTCTCCCAAAGAGCAAGCGGACGGCAACGCCAGGTTAATTCCCTACCACACCAATAGAAGGAGACAAGCCATGTTACGCCGGCCTGTCCTATGTTGCCTGGCTCTCGCGATGACGCTATGCGCGACCTCGCTGCTGGCCGATGAAGACGGAAGCGCCGACCAGGCCTCCTTGATCCGGGATGACTGGGTGCGCCAAGCCAAGGTCCGCAGCCAGAGCAAACCTCTCACCGTGGCAGACGATGCGGCCGGGGGATGCGACGGAATCAAAGACGGTACGGCGGGATTCCACACGCAGAAGGAGCAGAATCCCTGGTGGCAGGTGGACCTCGGCTCGCGCGCGAAACTCGGACGGATCGTGATCTGGAATCGGACAGAAGCCCAGCTCGCCACGCAACGGGCCAAGCGGTTGGTGGTGCGGCTATCGACCGATGGCAAGGCGTGGGAACGAATCTATCGGCACGATGGCACGCCTTTCCATGGCATCAAGGGTGGCCCGCCGCTGACTGTCTCGGCCCCGGGCAATAAGGCCCGTTTCGTGCGGGTCGGACTGGCGGACAACGAATATTTCCATCTGGACGAAGTCGAAGTGTTCGCAGCGGAGAACCCAGAAACGAATCTGGCTCTCGATCGCCCTGCCACCCAGAGCAGCACAAGCGACTGGTCGACGCCGCGTAAGAAGCCGGTATCCGATTCCTTCCGGCTTGCTGCCCGCGATGCCCTGGAGTTGGCGACCGCCACCCGCACTCTCATGGCGAATAGTGATCGAATCGCCTCTTATGATACGGCGTTGGCCGACCTTCAAGAGAGGTTCGACGGGGCTGCCCCGGATACGGATTTTCGGGAGCTGTACATCGAGATAAGGCGCCTCCGGCGCGAACTGATCCTCTCGCATCCGGCATTGAACTTCGACCGGCTTCTGATCAACAAACGGCCGCCGCCCGATGCCCATGCGCACATGTGTGAACAGTATTTGGGTCGGCACAGCGCCGCTGGACCGGGGCTCGTTATCCTCGATTCATGGAAAGACGATCCGCGGGAAACCGTCCTGCTTGAAGGCGAGCTTCCCGAAGGCTCCGTTCTGCATCCCGACCTCTCGTTTGATGGGACGCGCGTCATCTTCTCGTTCTGCGATCACACGCCCGTGGTTGACGATAACATCCGATTGCCGATCCATCGGACCGAAATCCGCCACGGGTACAACAACCAAAAGACGGGAGCACGCCGTTTCTCGATTTACGAAGCGAGCATCGACGCCAAGACGGTCCGTCAGTTGACCGGAGCGCCCTCCGATCGGATAAAGACCGCCTACGATCGTGCAACCGTACAGATCGAAGACCTCGATCCCTGTTACCTGCCCGACGGCAGTTTCGTTTTTACTTCCACGCGCAGCCAGAATTTCGGAAGATGCCACGGTGGAGTCTACAAGCCCGCGTTCCTGCTGTATCGCGCCGACGCCGACGGCTCGGATATCAGGCAGATTTCGTTCGCGGAAGCCAACGAGTGGGACCCGAGCGTTCTGCCCGACGGTCGAATCATCTACACGCGATGGGACTATATCAATCGCCACAACACGTGGTTCCAAAGCCTCTGGGTGACAAAACCCGACGGAACCGCAACGGCCCACTACTACGGCAATTACACGAGAAATCCGTGCGTCATCGCCGAGTCCCGCTCCATCCCCGGCACGGGCAAAGTTGTGGCCACGGCCGCCGCTCATCACTTCATTACCGGAGGATCGATCATCGTTGTCGATCCCCGGAAGGGACAGGACGGTCCCGAGCCTCTCACCCGGATTACGCCGGAAGTTAAGTTTCCAGAAACCGAGGGTTGGGGCGGCAAAGGATGTTTTGCCACACCGTATCCGCTCAGCGAAGAGATGTTCCTCGCGGCCTACTCGCCGGAAGCGGTCAATTATGGCGATCGTCCGTCTGACGCCGCATTTGGGATCTATCTCGTTGATTCGCTCGGCGGCCGCGAACTGATCTACCGCGATGCCGATGTTTCCTGTTTCACGCCGATCCCGGTCCGGCCGAGGCCCGTGCCCCCGGTCATCCCTTCAACGCTACCGTCGCCAGACGAAGCACCCGCAACGGGAACATGCTACGTCCAGAACGTCTACCAGAGCACCCAGCCGATACCGGACGGCAGCATCAAGTACCTGCGCATCAACCGGATTCATGACCAACCGTCGGCATTCTTCACGCTGAGAAGCCGGGCGACGCAAGAAGTCGTCAAGAGTGTCATTGGCACCGTGCCGGTCAATGAAGACGGTTCCGTCGCCTTCAAGGTTCCCGCGGATACCGGTTTCCAACTCCAGGCGTTGGACGCGAATGGCATGGCCGTGATGACGATGCGCAGCCTGATGTACGTCCGCCCGGGCGAGGTGATCGGATGCACCGGATGCCATGAATCCCGATCATCGGCCTCGCCCGCGACCGGATATTCCTTCTCGGAAATCACCGTCAGCACGCCCGAGCCGCTGCCTGGCCCGCAGTACGAAGGCGGCTTCAGCTTCATGCGCAGCGTACAACCGGTGCTCGATCGCCACTGCATCCGCTGCCACGGACTCAACGAAAAACCGGCGGCAGGGCTCAACCTGCTCGGGGACCACGCGTACGCATCCCTGACCGCGCGCCGCGGGCTGGTGGCGATCGCGCTGAGCAATAAGGAGACGTTCTACAGCAAACCAAAGGATTATTTCGCACATGCGGGCAAGCTGGCGCCGATGCTTATTCAGGGGCACGAGAAGCTCAATCTCTCGAAAGAAAGCCTTGAACGAATCATCACATGGCTGGACTTGAACGCTCAGCAGTATGGTAACTACTCGTTCAACCGTCTGGAGAACCGCACGCCGTCCCCCGAAGGCGAAAAGGCTTTGCGGAACTATGTTGCGGAACGCTTCGGAAAGGAACTTTCCTGCAAGCCGTTTGCGGCACTGGTAAATGTTGGGCAACCGGATGAGAGCCGAATCCTCATGTCGCCACTTTCTGCGAAGGCCGGCGGTTGGGGCCAAATCGAAGAGGGTGGCTGGGCAACAAAGCAGGATCCCGCCTACCGGAAAATGGCGGCTTTGGTGAATGCGTCCATTACTCCGCTGAAATACCACGACATCGCGGGCACATGCGGCAGGGATGTTTGCGTCTGCAACAGTTGCTGGGTAAGAAGACTTCGTGCCGGCAAATGATCCACACCGCACCATTGCCGCCATGCCGGATACACTCAGCAATATCATCGTTCTCACCTCTGACAACGGCGGTTCGTGCATGCCGAAATCAAGGCCAACGAGCAATTATCCGCTTCGCGCGAGTAAGGGCTGGAATTACGAAGGCGGGATACGGATACCCACTTGCATCACATGGCCAGGCACTATCAGGGAACTGTAACATGCCACGGATCCTTCTCTATTGCAGTCTTACGTTGGCTCTCGTCGTGAGTGCAAGAGCCGGGGAAGTTGGGGAGATGCCCCTGCGGGGGTCGTTGATCGACAAACCTCACTTCAATACCGCTCTCGAGCGGCAGGTACATCGCTTTCAAGGCGAGCACGTCAACAAGTACCGTCTCTACGATTTTTACTCGCGCCAAGCCGAGTATCACGTCAGTGCCGGTAATCCGCCGGACCGGCTGCTTCCGTACCCGGGCCTTGAAGGGGGGCGCCGCGGCCACTGGGGCTACACCAACGAAAGATATTCAACCGCGTTTGAACGGGAAGCCTATCCCGCATTTGAAGTGATTACCGGCAGGGGGAATCACGGGATGCAGTACGTTAAAAGCGGCAGTAGCAAACATCCAGCCATTATTACGTTTGATTTCAAACTGAATGGTCTCCTTACGGTCATGACTGATGCGAAGCTCAGCGCGCCTCCCAGCCGTTTTGGGGCAAAGATTGATCGCTACGGATTCAAACTCAGTCAAGAGGGAACACCCTGGCTTCGCGGCCCCGGGAAAGAGTGGGCCATCACATCAGCCCCTCCACTCAGATACGAGGGATACTACGTCAACGGCAACAACGTTGTTTACCGCAGGGGCAACGATGCTCTGCAACTTCTTGACCTATCCCAGGTTCACGTAAGCGGAAGTCATGCCGTTCTCGAACGCACGATCGAATTCCTTAACCCATGCCAGACGGCTACTTTTCAGCTCCCCTTGCCCGCAAAAGCGTTCAAGACGATCAGCGAGACCAAGCGCATTGGTAAGAACACCATAGCGATCCGATCGGGGAATAGCTATCTCGTTCATCAGTTCCACGGCACGCTGAACGCCGAATTCAAATTCAGCCCAAAAACACCTGCCGCGTCGCTGACCCTGACGGGGATACAGGAAAACAGTCGTGTAGGCATTCGTACCTGTATCGTTTCGTCTCTTGGTCAACTCGACTTTCTTGACACATTGCCGCCGTCACCGAAACCGTCCACGTTGATTTCCGGCGGCAAAAGCCGTTTCCCCGAACGCCTGATTACTCAAGGCAAGTTGAATGCTGATCCGTCCGCCAGCGGCAGCGCATACGAAATTGATGACGTGGGAGTCCCCTTCGACAATCCCTATCACATCCCCATGACCTTGAGCGGCATCGACTTTGACTCAAAAGGCAATGCCTACGTCAGCACGGTGGTTGGAGACGTCTGGTACGTCACCGGACTCGATAGAGATCTCCAAAGGGTCGCGTGGAAACGATACGCGACGGGTCTGAGCCAGGCGCTCGGTCTGTGCGTGGTAGACGACGTTCCCTACGTTTCCTGTAAAGATCAGATCGCCAAACTGCACGACCTCAATGGCGACCACGAGGCGGATTATTACGAGCGTTTTAATCGAGTCAACCTCACCTCCGACAATCAGCGCATGGGACTGCAACGCGATGCACAGGGGAATCTCTACTACAGCGCGCTGTCAGGCATCTACAAAATGTCGGCAGATGGCCGCAAGCACCAGAGAATCGGAGTAGGCTCAAGAAATCCCATGGGGCTGGGGGTCTATGAAGACGGTCTTGCCATGTCGGATTCTTCCGAAGGAGGTAAGAATGGAACCTGTTCAATCCATGAATCCAATCATCCCGACAATGTTCACAGCGCCGCCGATTACAAACGGATACTCTATGTTCCCAGAGGCATCGACAACTCACCCGGCGGGCGTCGGCGCCTCAATGATCCGCGCTTTGGCCCCCTCGGCAACAGTTTCATGGGCGTGAGCTTTGGTCGCGGCACCTCCTACATACTGTTGCGCGACGCCAATGAAGGCCATCCACAAGCGGCACTGATGCCTCTTCCCGGTGAATTCGCCAGCGGCACCTGCCGACTGATGACCAACCCTGTTGACGGCCAACTTTATACCGTCGGACTTGACGGATGGGGTGACTATGCCGTCCGAGAGGGCTGCTTCCACCGCCTGCGCTACACCGGAGAAAAATGCCTGGTTCCGACTGGCTGGCAAGCTCACAAAAACGGAATGCTCATTCGATTCAACACGAAACTCGACCCCTCGCACCTCGACGCTTCGCAGTTTTTTGTTCAACAGTGGAACTACATCAACTCAAGGTCATATGGATCACCGGAATACTCCGTCATATCACCAGAGGAACTCGGGCATGACTACCTCCCGGTTGACGCCGTGAGGGTCCTCGACGACCAGCGCTCCCTCTTCATTGCGATTCCCTCCCTTCTTCCCGCCATGAGCACGCACGTTTACACGCGGTTGAAAGCCCAGGACGGCAGTGCGCTGAAACTCAACCTGTTCGCCACCATCAACAGGCTGCGGCCTGATCATGGCGCCTTCGAGCCGGCACGGGATAAAGTCATGACGTTGACGGTCCCGACAAGAAAGATAAACGGTGATACCTATCAGGTCCTGGTTGAGCATTTCGACAAAGTTGCCGGTCGTGCCAGTTTCAAAAGGCCCGTAGTTGAAGCAGTCTCCTATGATCCCGGCGATCTCAACTACGCCTGGATCGACAAGAATATTGTTCAGAAGCAGTGCATCCTCTGCCACTGGAAAGGCAAGCAGCACGACCTTTCCACGTACGAAGAGCTTATTGCCAAGTTGAATCTTGGGACACCGAAAAAGAGTCATCTCCACGGGATGATCTCGACTCAAAGCATGCCACCTTATCCACTCCCCACCGTACACCCGAAAATGCAGGTGGCACTGCTCGAATGGATCAAGGCCGGGGCACCGAAGGGCGATTCACTTTTGAAGGACAAAAGCGGCGAAGCCGGGACTCTGAAAGTGCGCGGCGAAGCGACGGAAGGCCGCCTTGCGTCTGCCGAGCCAATGCCGGTCACGCAGGTCTGGATGTGCGGGCAATTTGCCGACCCGGAAGCCTCGGGCCGCGACCAGCATGATCTTGATCGTAAACACCCGCCTGAGACAGGAGCGGTGGATGTCACAGCTTCGTACGGCGATGGTCCAGACCAGATTCGCTGGAAAAAACTCTCGTCGCAGAACGGAGATTACTCGTCACACGTTCAGTCGACCGGCTCGCCGCAGTCTGTCTACGCTCTGTTCTACATCGACAGCCCTGCCAATCAGCAATTCCGGCTTGAGTTGGCCACCGACGGCGCTGCGAAAGTCTGGCGAAACGGCAAGCCGGTGTGGCATCGGGCGCGGCGGGGTAAGGACAAGTCGACCGCAGGCAAGGTCTCGCTGGACCTAGTGTCCGGTACGAACCAGATTCTGGTTCGTTGCCAGCCCGGCGAGCAGCACATGCTCGCACTTCATGTTCGCGCGCTGGATCGCATCGCCATGTCGATCCCCGAGCCGGAAAACGCTTCGCTTGCCGAACGCCTGAAAACGGCAGCGCAGGGACAATCCCCTGTGAATCGTGACGACTTCCTGAACGTTGATTGGAACAAGGTAGCCACCGAAGGAAACATCGACAATGGCCGCATACTGTTTGTCTCCACCGGCTGTGTAAAGTGTCACGCCGTACCAGGAAGCGTCGGCGTTACCGGCGGCCCCAGCCTGATGGACGTCGGCCGCCGTTTCACGCTCGATTACCTGGTGGAATCAGTGCTCTTGCCCAGCCAGAAGGTATCGACGTTCTTCCGCAGCAGCACGATTGTCACCGTGGACGGCAAAGTGGTCACCGGGTTGATTACCGCTGAAACCGACACTGAAGTCGTATTGGTGTTACCGGACGCAACGCGATTGCCCTTCGCAAAGGACGACATCGAGGAGAGAGTTCCATCATCGGTCTCCGCCATGCCGCAAGGTTTAGTCAAGTCGCCAGACGAATTGAAGGATATCCTGAGTTTCCTGCTCAGTATCCAATGACAACTCCATGAAGAAACAGTGAATATGATGAATACCGCCAGAGCCCTAACAGCCCTAACCGCGACATCAAAATCTCTTGGCGGCTTTGAGCAGGAACAACGAGCGCCTAAGTCCACCGTGAAGAAACCGGCAGTGGGACGTGCGAGGAGAACCTCGACAAGCGCGAATTCTTCGACGACCTCCCAGCTTGCGGAGTTGAAGCTGGCCATGAAGTCTGGCGAAGAGGCCAAAGCCAGCTGCCACTCTTGATTCGCCAGTGAGCAGAACAAGCCCGGCCGAACCAGACAGTGTCTGGAAAGTTCTTGCGGCAGAACCGTTTGCTATCGCTGAAATAAAACGCATTCTTCGTAGCACAACGATGCTAGAATTTCCCTTGAGATCCTCCAGGTGAGGGTCCCGGCGCCGACGGGTTGGCGAGCATAATCGCACCGGCCCTGCTATAATCTTGTTATACTCGATCCACATTGTCTTGGTTTTTCCATGACCGATGTCACCCGGTTTTTATCTCAGATCGGAGAAGGCGGCGAAAAGGCCGCCCAGCAGCTCTTGCCACTGGTCTACGACGAACAGCGTAAGCTGGCGGCTGGCCCAAGCTGGTCCCGGGGCACCGCCCCTGCTGATAGCGACAGAGGTTGGCTCGACCAGATCGCCGGCAACGGGAAAGAGAGCAGCAATTGCGGTGACGGAGACCACCGCGATTGCGGCGTTTAAGCGGAAGGAGATCCCACCGACCATGAAAACGCTTCCACTTACATTCACACCATTAGTGCTGCTGTCGTTCGCCATGCTCTGCTCGCCGGCAAGCGCCGCAGAGCCGCCGAAGGTCTTGTACCTGGGACGAGAACTGCGGAGGCCCAAAAAGCCGAAGAAGGCGCCGGTGTACGTCAAGAAAGACACCTGGCACGAGAGCATGCGCGCGTCGCTGCAGGCTACGTTCGGATCGACGGTCGAAAGAGACCGCGCCACCGGGCCCAGCGGGTTCCGTCCGGCGATCGTCAGGCTCACTGCCGATGCGCAACCGCTGCGGCTGGAGTTTCGCGTCGACGGGCTGCAGCGACTGTACTTCGCCACGCTCGGACGCCAGCGGGAAAACGGATCGACGCACTTCCTCAGCCCGCGGCTGTTCGACAAACAGGGCAATTCTATCGAATTGAAACTCGACGGCACAATGATCGAGGGAAAGATCGACCCCCGCGCGTGTAGGGCGACGGAGTTGAAGATCGACGGCACGGCGCATCGCGGTTTCGCGCTCTCGCCGGGCGAAGTTGGTTTCAAACTCGATGGCAAGTACGAGCGTTTGGAAGTGCTCGTCTACTACAAGCGAGAGAGAGGGCTGCCGCCGCACGCGGCTGTCAACTGCCGGCCGATTGTTGCCCGCGCGTCGGAGTGCCGGCAGGTCCGGGAAGCGCTGTGGGACCTGGTGGCCCGGGACTTCCGCGATCGGCAATCGCAGATCGAAATGGAGGCGGAGCGACGTGACGGGATTTGGAGTGAGTATGCGCCGACATACAACGGCGCCTCAAATGCGTACTATCTCGCGCGTGCCCAACAGCGACTGGAGTTGGCCCGTAAGACGCTCGACTTCGTGCAGCGGACGGCGCCTCGGCCAAAAATGGCCACTGAGCTACAGACGCTCGCGCAACGTATCGGCCGGGAGGCCAAGGATCGAGCTTCCTCGGCTGGAAGAGAACTTCTTGCCGAGGCGGTCGAGCTCAGGCGCCGGATCATCTTCTCGCACCCTGCGCTGGATTTCGACCGGCTGCTGCTGACTAAGCGGCCTCCGCCGGGCCTTAGCGCCCCGGGCGATAATTACTACGGAATCCACAACGGCACGGGGCCGGGGTTGGTCATTCTCGACCAGTGGAAAACCGACCGGCTGAGAGAGACGGCGTTGTTAAAAGGCAAACTGCCGCCGGGCTGCGCAATGCATCCGGACTTGTCGTTTGACGGCAAGCGGGCGGTGTTTGCCTACGCCGATCACACGCCGTCCCGCGAACGATGGCAGTTTTTCCTTTACGAGATCCGCGTCGACGGCACGGGCCTGCGGCAGATCACCGGCAGAGACGACGACCCGTTGACCGGGGCCGGCGGCCGGATGACCGTGCTCTGCGAGGACTACGATCCTTGCTACTTGCCCGACGGCGGGTTCGCCTTCATCTCCACGCGCAACCAGGGGGGCGTGCGATGCCACAACGGCGGGCGCTATTGTCCCACGTATCTCCTCTATCGTTGCGACGCCGACGGGTCGAACGTCCGCCAGCTCTCTTTCGGCGAAGCCAACGAATGGGACCCGACGGTGATGCCCGACGGCCGGATCCTCTGGACCCGCTGGGACTACATCAACCGGCCGGTGATCCCGACGCTCGGTCTGTGGACCATCCAGCCCAACGGCACGGCCGCCGGCCACTATTTCGGCAACTACACGCCGAACCCCTGCAGGATCTGCCAGTCGAGGCCCATTCCCGGCTCGCACAAGGTCCTTGCCACAACGGCCGGGCACCACACGATGCATGCCGGGTCCTTGATTTTGATCGATCGCAAGATCGCCGAGGACGGGTTGGAAGCCATCACGCGAGTGACACCGGAGGCGACCTTCCCGGAATCGGAGGCCCATTCGTCGGTCAGTTTCGGCAGCCCGTATCCACTCAGCGAAGACCTGTTCCTGGCCGCGTACTGCCCCGATCCGTACCCTGGATCCATGTCACACGATCCGCGGCACAACGGTTACGGGATCTACCTGGTCGACACGCTGGGCGGGCGGGAGTTGATCTATCGCGATCCCGAGATCTCCTGCTTCGCTCCCATGCCCGTTCGGCCGCGGCCGATGCCGCCGGTCCCCTCGTCGCCGTCTTTGCCGGTGCCCGGCGAAGCAACGCAAGCCAAGGGTGTCTTCTATCTTCAGGACGTCCATCAAAGCAGTCGGGACATTCCCCGCGGCACGATCCGGCGGCTCCGCGTCAACGAACTGATTCCCCAACCCAGCCAGCGCGTTCCGTATTCCAGCCGCGTAAGGTTCGAGGTACTCAAGCGAATTCTCGGCACGGTGCCTGTCGATGAAAGCGGCTCGGTGGCGTTTGAGGCCCCAGCCGGCGTGCCGCTGCAATTCCAGGCATTGGATGAAAACGGCATGGCGGTGATGACCATGCGGACGTTTACTCACTTGCAGCCGGGCGAGCATGCGAGCTGTGTCGGTTGCCACGAGTCCCGCAAGTCCAGCCCCGCGATTCGCCGGTCGCCGGCCACCGGGCAGGTTTTGAAGTTGGAGCCGCCGGCCGGCCCGCAATATCAAGGGGGCCTCAGCTTTGCCAAGACCGTGCAGCCGGTGCTCGACCGTTACTGCATTGGCTGCCACGGTTTGAAAGAAACCGCTGGCGAGATCGATCTGCTCGGCACGATCGACGCCACCGAGCAGAACGTCGCCAAGACCTTCCAGCAACTACTTCCCAGCGCCGCCTACGCATCGTTGACGCGGGACGGTCGCTTGGTAAAGATCGCCCAATACGGCCGCGAAACCTGGTACAGCCAGCCGAAGGACTATTTCGCCCACGGCGGCACGCTGGCCGAGTTGCTGCTCAAGGGCCACGAGGGCGTCGATCTCGACCCCGAGAGCCGCCGGCGGATCATCGACTGGCTCGATCTGAACGCCCCATTCTACGGTACGTACTCCTGGAACAAGGACGAGTGGCGGCGGCCGAACCCGGAAGGCGAGAAAGTGCTGCGCGCGCACATTCGCCAGCGGTTCGGCAACGAGTTGGCCGGTCAACCGTTCGCGGCACTGGTCAACGTGGCGTTGCCGGGCGAGAGCCGCATCCTGAAAGCGCCGCTGGCGCTTGAGGCTGGCGGCTGGGGGCAGATCGAGCACGGCGGCTGGGAGAGCAGCGACGAGCCGGACCACCGCAAGATGCGCCGGCTCCTGCACGCGGCCATCCAACCGTTACCCTATCACGACATTGCCGGCACCTGTGGACGCGACGAAGACTGTAGGTGTCTAAGCTGCTGGGTCCGCAAGGTAAAGGAAGCTCGACAGAGGCGAATCGCCATCACGCCGTAGACCTCGTTGGGAGGAACCAGGAAATGAAGCTGATTAGATGCCTGCGAAACGTCTATATCGCGGTTGCCATTCTAAGCTCGTTCCTGTGCCCTCACCGAGCGGCGGCGGAAGGCGGGTTTGACAAAAGAGCCGTGCTGCAGATTCCGTTGACGGATTCCAATCCGGTGGTCGATGGAAAGCTCGATGATCCGTGCTGGAAGGATGCGGCAAGAACGGGTCCGCTCGCGGTCACGGGGGGAGAGCAGTCGAAGGCAAACACCGAGGCGTTCATCTCGCGCGACGCGGACCATCTCTATGTGGGTGTTGTCTGTGCGGGGAAGGACGCGGAGGAGGGAACGGACCGGAGGCACACATCTTCGTTCCCGCCGGGCCGAATCGCCAGATATGCGAGGAGCGAAGTCGACAGGCTGCTCGCGGCTCACTGGGCGGGCAAGCCCGTCCAACCCTCGAAGGAAGTGGAATTCGTCGAGTTGCTAATCGACTCCAACGGCGATGGGAATTCCTACTACTTCATTCGAGTTGTCCCGGAGGATGGTGGCAAACTCGCCTGTTCTTACAATGAACATTCACCCCCCTGGCGCGACCGGACGTGGCGACCGCAGTTCAAGTGCGCCGTGGCAAAGGGCACGAGTGCGTGGGTTGCTGAGTTCGCTCTTCCACTCGACATCTTCAACAAGAACAAGACACTTTCATCGGAGATCGGGTTCAATATCCGCCGAATCCGAATGCCCGGCGGCGAGACCCATTGTTGGCAGGGTACGCCGGCGAATCTCGAGGATTGGGGAATGCTGACGGGCATCCCGGCACGGAAGAGTCTCCCCGAACCCGACTATGTAAGCCCCCACAGCGGACTCTACCGCGTCCCTCCGAAGGCGAGAAGATCGCTACTTGCCGAAAGGAAGCGGCGACTGATACAGCTTGGACCCGGCTCCACTCACGCTGGAACGACAGGCCAAGTGAAGCTGGAACTGGAGGGGTTTCTGCTCAAGGGCGATCCTCATGCGCGGGGCATCATCTGGGACCTCGCCGTAAATGAGAAGACGGGGGAGCTTTACGTGCTCTCCGATCCGAGACCGGTTCGCGAGGCGCCCGAGTTGCGGGTCTTTGATCGCCAAGGCGACTACTTGCGGACGATCATGCCGCTGAACCCGAGCTTGCCCCATTCGGGCGTGCGGGACCTCTGTAGAAGGACGGCACGGGAAGGGGAGAC
>CAYFJO010000153.1:0-23013 GCA_964343305.1 uncultured Pirellulaceae bacterium
AAGTCATTCCGCTGGCCCCCGAGCCGATCATCCAACAAGACGGCCAGATCAAAAACGACTGCGAACGCAATGCGGGAAAACGTCTGTTGCAAAAGATTCGAGCCGAACCTCAGGCTGATCGTTGTGGAAGACGGCCTGGCCAGCAACGCGCCGCACCTCCGCGAACTGAAACGCCTGGACATGCACTTCCTGTTGGGAGCCAAGCCCGATGATCACGCCCACTTGTTCGAGGCGGTGAGCCGCGCTGAGACGGCGGGCCGCGTTACCACGCTGCGCTGGACGCGCGACGACAAGAAGGAAACCGTGACCTGCGAAATCCGTTTTACCCACGACCTGCCGCTGAACCAATCGAATGCCGATCTGCGGGTGAACTTTCTGCAGTACACCGAGTCTGCACCGGACGGTTCGATTCGCCAGCGTTTCAGTTGGGTCACCGATCTGAAGATCACCCCTGACAACGCACCGCACCTGGTCCGCGGCGGCCGTGCGCGTTGGAAGATTGAAAACGAAACCTTCCATACGCTGAAGAATCAAAGGGTATTACTTCGAGCACAACTTTGGGCATGGTCAGCAGCATTTGTCGGTGGTCTTGGCGATGCTGATGATGTTGGCGTTTCTAGTGGACCAAACGCAGGAACTGTGTTGTCCGTTGTTTCAAGCGGTTCGTGCGAAGCTGGGGAGCCGCCGTTTGTTGTGGGACCATGTGCGTTCGCACTTCCGCCACTGCCGGCTGGAATCGATGCAGCAACTTCAGGAAGCGATCCTCTACGACTTGGCCAAGGAGATGCCTCTTCCCAGCCTTGGGTCCCGCCGTTTGGCGCGAGTTCCTTGAGTCGGTATGGCAGACAACCTTCCTTGCTTGCTCCCATGCAGGTGTCACATTTTTTTATGGCCATCGGCCATGCTGGATTCGACGGCTGCGCGGACCTGTTGGCAAACCGTGTTTCAAGCAACGGGAAGTGAAAAAAAGAGGGTGGCCGATTGATGCGCTATGCGGACGACTTTTTGATCTTGTTTCGTGACCGCCAGCAGGCCCAGCGGTTGTATCAATCCGTTTGCGACGAGGCGGCGGATCTGCGGCTGGCGCTGAACGAGTCGAAGACCGAGGTTGTCGATTTCCGATACACGACGCTGCTCTTGCGGCAAGCGGGGTTTGTGCCGTCGATTGGGATTCTCCACCGGCCCCGCAGAGGACATGCGTCGTTGGCGTCCGACTTGCAAGAGCCGTTTCGTCATTTGATGGACCGCGTGATCGAGGCGACCCATTCCTTGTGCCGCGACGATTTTGAAAAGACCGCGCGTGGCCCGCTTGCGTTGCGTGTTTTGCCCGGCGCGGCGCGCAAGTTTCATGCGATGCTTCATCGGCAATTCGCCTTGGCATACCAATCCGGCGGCGGTGATGATCCGGTGCCCTATCGGGCACACATCGCCCGGCAAGCCCAGTCGTTACGACGATGCCTTTTAGAAGGGAACGCGCCGTTTCACGCCTTTGAGCGTCTGTGAGATTGTGAGAGCGTCCTACTGTCTCAAGCAAGTGTGTTTGCTATAACAGTAGTGAACGGACTCTACCTCTTAGGCAAACGCTCACATGGCGCGCGAACCAATTTATTCAGCCAGCGAGCCCGATGACGAATACGATGGCCAGTTGCGCCCTCAGCGAATGGCTGACATGGTTGGCCAACGCGATGTGATGGATCGCCTGCAAATCGTGATCGATGCGGCGACGAAACGCGAAGAACCGCTGGGGCACATTTTGTTTGATGGACCACCTGGCCTGGGCAAAACGACTTTCGCCACGTGCATTCCGCGTGATTTGGGCGTCAGTGTTCAGTATGCGAATGCCGCCGGCTTGAAAGCACCCAAGGACCTGATCCCGTTTCTGACAAACATTGAAGAACGGGCGGTGCTGTTCATCGACGAAATCCATCGTTTGCCCAAGGCCGTCGAAGAGTACCTGTACACGGCGATGGAAGATTTTCGCATCGATATTGTGCTGGGCGAGGGCGTGAATGCCCGGACGTTGAGTCTGGAAATCAAACCGTACACGATGATCGGCGCCACGACACGAGCCGGCATGTTGTCCGGGCCGTTGCGTGATCGATTTCTCATTCGCGAACATCTGGGCTTTTACGATCTCCCGGAAATGACCGAGATCGTGCGTCGCAGTGCAAGGAAACTCGCCGTCGATGTAGACGATGCCGCGGCCAAGGAAATTGCCACACGCAGCCGCAGCACTCCGCGGATCGCCAACCATCGTCTTCGCTGGGTCCGTGATTATGCCGACAGCAAAGCGGATGGCCGGATCAATCTAGACATCGCGCTGGCCGCGCTGGAGATGGCCGAGATCGATGTCCTGGGGCTCGACAAGCAAGATCGGCAGTACCTCAAGACGTTGATCGGCGTGTTCGGCGGCGGGCCGGCGGGATTGAATTCCATTTCCGCGACCATGAACGTCGCGGCGGATACGTTGGAAGACGAAGTCGAGCCGTTCCTATTGCGCTTTGAACTCATCGTTCGTACTCCACGCGGCCGCATGGCAACGGCCAAAGCGTTCAACCACCTCAAGCTGCCGATGCCAGACGAAGAGGGGCAGCAAAAACTGTTTGAATAAATGATCAAGACAACCGTTGTTGGCAGTTATCCCGTTCCCACCTGGCTGCAAGTCCACAGCACGCGCGAAAGCCTGCGCGACGCAATCCTGGCGGTGATCAAAACCCAGGAATTAGCCGGCATCGACGTTGTGGCCGACGGCGAGTTGTATCGATGGGACGTGAACCACGCCGAAACAAACGGCATGATCGATTACTTCGTCAAGCCGATGTCCGGTGTGCAGAGTGATTTGTCCTACGAGCAACTACAAGCGTGGCGAAGCCAGCCCGGTCATCAGTTTCGCGCCAAGCCGCCGGGAATCGTCACCAATTCGCTGGGCTCAGGGACATTGGACCTGAAATCCGACTATGAACTTTACCGTGACCTGACCGACCGTCCAAAAAAGTTCACGGTGACGAGTCCTTACATGTTGGCTAAGACGTTGGCCGACGAGCAATACGGCAATTTAAAAGACCTCGTCATGGCGTTGGCCGATGTGTTGAAACAACAAGTGGCCGAGATCGACGCCGAAATCCTGCAAGTGGACGAAGCCAACGTCACCGGCTCACCCGACGACGGGCCGATCGCCGCGGCCGGCATCAACCGCGTGCTCGAAGGAGCCCAAAACGAAAAAGCCGTCCACTTGTGCTACGGCAACTACGGTGGCCAGACAATTCAGAGCGGCACGTACGACAAACTGATGGCTTTTTTGAACGAATTAAACGTCGACCACGTTGTGCTGGAAATTGCCCGCCGTCCGGACGTCGAGCTGTCAATTCTAAAAGGCGTCAAATCATCGATCGGCATGGGCATTGGCGTGATCGACATCAAGGACAACGAAGTCGAGACTCCCGAAGAAGTCGCCCGTCGGATAGAAAGCGCTGCGAGTGAGTTGGGCGCGGAGCGAATTCAATACGTCCACCCCGATTGCGGATTTTGGATGCTACCCCGCAGCGTCGCGGATGCGAAGATGCGAGCGCTTGTCGCGGGTCGCGATTTGTTCGAAGGGAATTAGTTCCGAAGGATTTGAGGGCATCCCCAAGCTACACGACTGCACCATTCCGCAACTGAAGACTATCGCGTCTCCAGTTGCTGGGCTTGGGGTACACCGAGAATCTGCATCTGTTGGCTAGATTCCAGCGGCTCTATTCCTTCGCCGGTTTCCATTCGCAGCTTCAGATGATACTCGCCAGGCGGTGGTGCGTACTTGGTGCGGAAGAGCAGTTCGTCGCGCTCGCCAGGCAATAGCCAGTGGCCATAGCCGCCTCGGAGTTCAATGATGCGGCCAAAGGGGTCGGTTAGCTTTAACATGCCATCGAGCGTCGCGTGCATTTGGCCGGTGTTGACTATAGGAATTACGAAGGCGGATTGTTCAGCGCCGTAGGACCAACGTTCGGACTCGAGTTCGACGTTGGGTTGTTCTTCCGATCGGGCCAGCAAGGCGACAGGCAATTCGAAGCGGCCGAGGGTTTTGCCTTCACTGGGCGTGGCGTCGATATGGATCGTGCCATATTGATGGCGTTCGAACTTTTCTTCCATGTTCATGCCAATGAGCACTTTTCGGTACCTGCCGGGATTCAGTTGAACTGTGTTGGGACGGACCATGACCCAGTTGACGGGTGAGCCGTTGACGCTGCGTGGAGTCAGGCTGATCTCGATCGGTTGCTGGCTGTTGTTGGTGAGTTCGACGCTGCGAAAGCGTTTGCCGCCGCGGCGAAGCGACAAGGCGACTTGTGTCGGCGCAATTTGAATATCGCGGGCAAATTGGATGATCGTGGCATCTTGGCCTGGAAAGTCGCCGGCTTTGATGGCGATGGGAAAACTTGTTTTCAACCGGGTGCGGCGGTTGGAGACGAGGTCGACTTGCATCTCGTAGTCGCCAGGAAAGACCGAGTCGGGCAACAGGCCACGAAGTTTCAGCCGCGAGTTGGGGAGGATGCGGATCATCCAACAATCGGGCGGCGACATCGACTGGCGGACGACCATGCCGACGTTGAACGCTTTTTGGCGGGCGCCTTGGTTGGACTTGGCCAGGCGACAGCGCATTTGAAATTCGAACGGGCTGTCGGTCTTGTTGCTGACCCAGACGTTGGCTTTGGCCAGGCCGTCCTCTTCGGACAACTCGGCGGATTCGACGGTGAGTTTCGAAATGTCGCCACCTCGCACGCCTCGCACCGTGACGTCGCAACGGAGTAAGTAACGCGTGACGAATCGGATGCCGATGGTGCGTTCGCCGTCGGCTGCGTTGCCAGCGGGTGCTCGGCCGACGATGCGGCCCAGGTCAGTGACCAAGAGTCCAAAAGAATGGAACTTGGAGTTGGTCGACGGGATGCGAACGCGGGCCTTGATCGTTGTGGTTGCATTGTCTGCTAAATCGACGGTGGTGGGCGAAGTGACTTTGACGTTGTCGGGAACGGGCGCGTCGGTGTCGGATAGGATCGTACCGTTTTCGTCTTGCTTAAGACCGACGGCCCTGATTTTGAGTGTTGTCGTGCGGTTGATCGATTGGACTTGAAATTCGATGGGGACGATCTTGCCGCGCGGCGCATGAATGTGTTGCGACATCGGCGTGACGTGAAACGCCGGTTGGACGTCCTGTTGGAGACGGATCGGCGCCCGAGTTGGATCTTTTGCTGGTTGCGCGAGTAGATTCGCGTTTGCAAACGCAATGGCGGCGAGCGCACAGAGGCGTGCGACGTGGGGCATGGGAAACATGTTTCGGGGCTTTCTCAATTATTCACAGGCGCGGGCGTTGGCAGGATCTCGGGAATCATCGCTCCCTCAGGCTCCAAGCCAACGTTTCCGCTGACAATCTTGGGCGAAATGAAGACCGCGACCTCGGCTTCCTGCTCTTGCTTGTCAACCTGCTGAAATATGTGCCCGAACAATGGCATCTTGCAAAGGATGGGCACGCGGCTGACACGATCCACCTTTTGGCGGTGAGTCAATCCACCGATCACGATCGTGTGTCCATCCTTGACATTAACCGTCGTCGCTACGGTACGGCGGTTAATCAATGGGAACGGATTCGCAATGTTGTCGTTCGTTCCCGACTCCCTGATATCTTCACTCACTTCGGCACGCTCGATCAACACGGTGACGTTGCCACCGCGGACGACGGGCGTGATGTTCAGCGTAATGCCCGATTCAACTTTTTCGATTTCCTGTCGGAAGAAGAAGTTTTCGTTGTTGGTGGGCTGGACGCTGAAATAGGATTCGCGGGAGATGGAGATCTGTGCTTCCTCTCCATCTTTGGCCATGACGCTGGGGGCGGCTCGTATTTTTACATAGCCTTCTTGGGCCAACAGTCGCAAAAAGTACGACGTGATGGCAAAGCGGCCGACCAAATCGTGGACATGCGACGGACTCAGGGCTCCGGAAAGTGCCAGGCCCGAGACTCCGATTTCGATATTTGGATCGCCGCTGCCGGCCAGCATTTGTTTGAGGTCGAGACCGTATTCGAGCGTCTTTTCCGGCGAGTAGACGACGATAATCGCTTCCAACAAAACTTGCGCGACCGGCTGGTCGGCCTGTTCCAGCTCGGTCATGATCTGTGACGCGATCATGTTTGGCGCTTCGATCACCATCACGTTTCTTTTGCCGACCGTGCGAATATACTTTTGCTGGTTCTCGGGCAACAACGGCATGAGATCTTCGGGCGAATGATGTTGAGGTCGGTAGACCACGCGCTCGGAAAGGAAACGGAACAACGCCGAGTCGGGTTCCATCGTGCCGACCAGGTATTGGTCGCCTTTCTTGCCCCAGACATAGCCCAGCGGCAGCAGGATTTTTTCCAAAGCGGCTTCGAACGGTTCGTCTTCGATCATCGCGGTTGCCACACCGCTGACCGTGTCGTCGACGATCACGGACACTTTGGCCTGCGTGGCGAGCGATTGGATCGCCTGGCGGATGTCGGTTTCTTCGAAAATGTCGTTGACCAATGGACCGGCATGTTGTTTCCAGGTCACCAGATGGCCGCGTGGGCCTGGGTTGGGCGCGGTGAGGACGGGCACCGCTTCCAGGCCACCTTGCGTTTGATTCTGTTTTTCGAAATCAACGAGTTCAAAGGGCTGCCAGTCTTCGACGTTCGCATCCGGCGAATCAGGCGGCAAACGATAGATGGTGGACTGGCGAATGTCGGCGTAGCTGCGATTGAGGGGTGTGTCGGGATGTTTGAGTACGGAAGCGGTGTGGATCGCTTCGTTGAACAACTCCTGAATCGGGCGATTTGGACGCATGCTTGCACGGTGCTCTTGGCAGCCAGACAAAACAATGGCGAGTAGCGCGCAACACAACGGCCACGAAACAGAAGTTCCGCGGCGAACGCTTTTCAGGTTGGCGTCGTGATGGATCAAGGTTGTTTACCAAATCAGACTTCCGAAGTATCGGAAAACTTCGGAAGTTCGCGTGTACCAATAAAAAATGGGGCAAACGCCGCACGATTTTGTCGTGCGGCGTTTCGCCCCATTCCCTTGTTTTGTTGATGGCGGGCTCGCGGTGCTCATGACACGAGCCGAATCATCGTTTTAGACTTCCGAAGTTTCGGAAAACTTCGGAAGTCGGTTGAGAGTCTATTTCGAAGTCAAGGTTCCTGTAACGGTCATTTCGTAGTTACCCGCCGCAAGTTCCGCAAAGCCGGTCTCTACCAAGGATACGTTTAAATTAAATGTTGCGGCTCCGGCACTGGAGGAGTCGGCGGACACGGTGGCCGTGTTTTTTGCCGCCCCGTAGTCCGTTGCATCCGCGGCAACCAGGACGCTCCAGGACGGAGACCCCGATGCTTTCGACAACGCCAGCGATGCGTCACGTTTGTACGAGTTGTCTACGGTGTGGGTGAAAGGTTGGTTGCAAGTGAACGTAGCGGTTGCACCGATGGGACCATTCGCCCTGACGAACCACGGCTGGGCGGCGAAGGGTTGGTTGTTGTCGGATTCATCGTGATTGATCCACGTGCTGGCCGCGGGCGATGTGATCGCTAGTTTCGGAGCAACGATCACGCGGAACAATTCGGTGTCCGTGACCTGGGCGTTGGACACGGATGGCATGCTAAGGGCGATAGCGAGGATTGTCGCGACAGATAGGAGACTGGGGCGTGTCATAGTTCTGTCCTTCCTGTGATTGAAAAGGGTTATAGTTAAAAATCGGACAAGTTATCACGAGTTTTACAGTTATCTCGTCTTTGACGGCATAACCGGAACAGCCTGCAGAACTGACGGAATGCGTACAAGAGTTGGTAACTGAAAACTGAAGTTGAAAGGAAACTGACGAGAAAAGGTTTGCGGGTTGTCCGGCCGTCGAACGCGGTACTGAACTTCCCTGCTGAATAACTAGGTTATGGATCCAGGGCTGTCAAAGTTTTTTCCCGATCGACACGGAACCGTCTGTGTGGCGAGGATGGCTCCCGCCAGTAATTTACAAAGTCAACCTAATCCGACATGGCCACGGATTCTCCTGGAATTTTGTACATCTTAATCCGACTTGCCGAACGGAAGTGAGCTAGATTTTTGATACGGGTAACGGGGGTAATAACATCGCGGTGAGATTTCGATGCGATGTTCAGCTTTTCAATTGATCTATTCGGCCATTTTTAGTTGTTGTTGACTGCGACATTCGTTCGCAGGAACAAGCTTGGCAAACATGAACCGTTACACAATACTCTTGCTGCTGATCTGCATTGCGCCGGGAACTGCTTCCGGGCAAACGCAAGTGTTTGGTGTCACGGTACCGGGACTTGTTTCGATCAATTCGGTCAAGGATCTCGCCGAAATCACGCATGATGAAACAGAGAACGACCAGTTGTTCCCTTGGCAATTCTGGACGGTGTCGAATCTGAACTCTGCGGGGGCGACCGTTACTTTCTCGACCAACCGGGTTTTCACGCACACAACACTACCAAGTTCAAAGCGAGATGTGCGACTGATTCTTCGCAAGTGGTGGGCCCCTCGATGGAGGATCACACAGCGACGTGATACGACCGATTACTCGTCCGGGGACGAAACTGCGACCGTGACCGCCGAATCCAATCGCGCTGGCAGTGGGATATTTCGGCTGGGCGTCGACTTCATCGAAAAGTCGTTCGCGACGACCGAGGGCGGTTTCTACGAAATGACGGTCATCGGCACCATTACGCCAAAATGAGTTGGACGTTCGACGCCCGACATTCTTGCCCACTGTTTCCTCGCGACTTATGATGTGGACCAACCTGCTGCCACATGAATAAAGGAGTCGTAATATGTCCGAACAATCGTCACGCCGAAGATTCTTGAAATCATCTGCTGCCACGGCATCGCTCATGGCCACCACTGGAAGCTTTGTTCGTCTCGTTTCCGGCGCGGCAAAGAAGGACGATTGGACATCGTTGTTCGACGGAAAGTCGCTCGACGGTTGGCACAAAAACCCGCAACGCATCGGTCATGGCACGGGCGGAACCTGGCGAGCGGAAAATGGCGCAATCACTGGCGAACAAGATCCTCCTGGGTCGGGCAATGGCGGCATCCTGCTGACCGATCGGAAGTTCAGCGATTTTGAAGTGATGATCGACATGAAACCCGACTGGGGTGTGTGCAGCGGGTTTTTCGTACGCAGCACGGACAAGGGCCAGTGTTTTCAAATGATGGTCGACTATCACGACAACGGCAATGTCGGCCACTTGTACGGCGAAGGGACGACGGGTTTCAACACGCGTACGTTCGATATCAACGGGAAATACGATGATGACAAGAAGCTAGTTGGCCTAACGACGGCCAAGCACAAGAAAGCGGAAGACGTTGGGTTGCTTCATTCCTGCACGCCGGATGAGTGGCTGAAGGCTTGGAAAATCAACGACTGGAACACAGCCAAAGTACGGGTCGAAGGAAAGTTTCCCCGCATCACGACGTGGATTAACGGTTTGAAAGTCTGCGAATTCGATGGAGCCAGCGCAAACACCGAACGGTATGACAAGGAAAAAATTGCCGGCTTGCTTGGCGGCACGGGCAGCATCGCTGTCCAAGTACACGGCGGCAAAGGCTGGCCGAACGGTGCAAAGTGCCGCTGGAAGGAAATTAAAGTTCGGGAGATATAAAACAGGACCCAACTGAAGTGCCAGTACCCAGTCACAATTCAACAAGTAGCCACATTTCTCTTTTTCTAGGAGCCATCTCATGGCTGGTGTCCAAGTTTTTACTGATCTCAAAATGTGGCAAGAGGCTCGCCAATGGTCCAAGCAGATCTTTCAAACAACGAAGGATGAATTATTCCGCACCGGTCGCCGCTTGGTCACGCAAATTAACGATTCATCCGAATCCGCTATGGCAAACATCGCCGAAGGATTCGGCAGGGGTACACAGGGAGAGTTCGTTCAATTCCTCGGCTATTCCATCGGCAGCGTGAACGAAACGCAATCGCATCTCTGCGCCGCCTACGATCGTGAATATCTCTCGAAAGATCAATTTGCGAGATTCTTTGAACACGGCACGACGATTCGCAAGATGATCGTCAAGTTTATTCAAAGTATGGTGAAGCCCGGATCGGGCGTGAAACACATGCGCAAAGTACGCAATTGGACGGATGAAAATTGGGATAGATTTGAGAAGCTAACGGGACAGCAACGGCCGGAGGTCTTTCGAAAAAAGGAAGATGAGGATGAATGACGTGAAAGCACGCAGGGGAAGCGAAAGTGTAGCACTCCGTACCCAGTACTCCGTACTCCGTACTCAGTACCCAGGTCGCGGTGCCGTGTACCCATTGCTAGGTTGCGCCGCATTTCTCTTCATTGCAATTCTCACCCAAGCCGCATATGCCGAAGTCCTAAGCTTCGAAATCACCGAACGCACGCCCTTCGCCGATGGCCAATCATTCGGCGACGTCGGACCGTACGAAAGAATCGTTGGCAAAGTGTTCTACGCTATCCATCCCCACAAGCGGCAAAACAAACCAATCGTCGATCTCCAGCACGCGCCAACTGACGCGCTCAGCAAGGTACATTTTGCATCCGACCTGTACATCCTCGCCCCCAAAGATCTGTCCAAAGGCAACCAGTCGTTGCTGTACGATGTCAACAACCGAGGTAACAAGCTCGCCCTGCGATTTTTCAACGACGCCCCCGGCGGCAACAATCCCAAATCCGCCGGAAACGGCTTCTTAATGCGGCATGGTTTCACAGTCGTTTGGAGCGGTTGGGACGGCGAACTGCTGCCGGGAAATCTGCGCCAGCGATTGACCGCGCCATTTGCTGGCAATGTAGACAAACCCATCACTGGAAAAGTCCGTTACGAAGTGTGCGTCAACGATGGTGACAAAACAAAAGTCGATATCAACGGTGGCGGACACGGATGCTACACGCCAATCGCGACAGGCCTCAACAACGCAACGTTGACCTGGCGGCTTCGACCAGGCGACCCGCGAATCCCTATCCCGCGCGAGCAATTCAGAATTCACACGGTCACACCCGCCAATTCCGCCGGCCAACTGGCACACATGCAACTTGAACTTCCTGCTGGTTTTCGCCAGGGATACTTGTACGAGTTGATTTACGAAGCTCAGGATCCGCTCGTACACGGCGTTTGTTTTGCGGCGGTCCGTGATTTGATTTCGTCCCTCAAGCAAGGCACTGGCAGCGCTAACCCACTGCTCATCAAAGAAAAACCAGTGGTCAAATATGCCCACGGCTTCGGCGTGTCCCAGAGCGGTCGATTTCTCCGCGAGATGCTGTACGCCGGATTCAATGAAGATGAAAACGGCAAACAAGTCTTTGACGGTCTCATCCCACATGTCGCCGGCGGCGGACTTGGTTCATTTAACCATCGATTCGCTCAGCCAACCGCGTTCGTCACCCAGCATCAAAATCACGATTGGCACAGCGACCGCTTTCCCTTTGCCTATGAAACGCAAACGGATCCTTTGAGCGGTCAAAAGGAGGGAATCCTCGAACGGGCCGCGGCGGCCGACGTCGTGCCCAAGATTCTACACACGCAATCTTCGTCGGAGTATTGGTCACGAGCGGGGTCCTTGCCACACACCGACCCGCTTGGCAAGCAGGATGCAACGCCGCCGAAGAACGTCCGCATCTACACATTCGGTGGAACACAGCACGGTCCGGCATCGTATCCGCCAGGTCGCGGCATTGGCCAGACGATGAGCAACCATGCCGATTACAAACCACACCTGCGTGCGTTGTTGGTCGCACTCGATCAATGGTGTCGCAACGACAAGCCCGCTCCACCAAGCGTTTACCCCAAGATTTGTGACAAGACGCTGGTCGAATTCCATCAACCATCCACTAAGTTTCCGTCGATCCCTGGCGTCCGCTATCCCGAAGTGATTCAACAGCCCTCGTTTTTGGAGCTGGGAAAACAGTGGACAAACGAACGCATCATTGACCAGATTCCACCGCGAAAGATATCTCCCTACAAAGTCCTCGTCCCAAAATGCGGCACGGATGGCAACGAACTTGGATGCCTATTACCTCCGGAAGTCGCCGTCCCGTTGGCCACCTTCACAAGTTGGAATCTCCGACGCGCGGACGCCGGCGCGGAAAACGACCTGGTGGGCCTCAACGGCTCCTACATTCCACTGCCGCTTTCGAAAGCGGATCGACTGACTGCCGCGGATCCACGCCCTTCAATCGAAGAAAGATACAAAACTATCAAGCAATACCTCGCGCAACTCAAAGGCTATTGCAAAGAACGTGTGGCGAGTGGCTATCTTCTGGATGAAGACGTTTCGCGTATTGTTGAGCGACAAGAGGAGCGTGCTAAGCCCCTATTCAAGAAGCTCTCGGAGGCTGAATCCGACTAATCGCCTTCCTGGATTGGTGGATCAAGTTGCCAGACGGATAGCATCTGAATTACAATACCTTCATCCCACCCGATCCCTACCCACCTGCTGCAAAGGAATTCCAATGATCCGTGCGACGCTTGCCTACGTTTGTATCTTTCTGTTCATTCACTCGCTTGCTTCAGACGCCAGTGCGGAAGCGAATTGGCCGCAATGGCGCGGTGGACAAGGAATGGGGCACAGCGACGAAAAAGGCTTGCCAGTCAAGTGGAAGAAAGACGACATCACGTATCGCGTGGAACTCATCGGCGACGGACATTCATCGCCCTGCATTTGGGGCGAGCAGATTTTTCTGACATCGTCGCTAGAAGGCGGCAAGAAACGGATGGTCTTCTGTGTCGATCGTTCCAAAGGCAACATCGTCTGGGAGCATCTTGCGCATACGGGAGAGCCGGAAGCGACCCACAAAATGAATATGTTTGCCTCGCCGACCTGTGCCACCGATGGCGAACGTGTTGTCGCGTTTTTTGGACGGGGTGGGATGCATTGCTACGACATGAGTGGCAAGCAACTGTGGTCTCACGACCCGGCACCATTGAGCGGCTCTTGGGGCACGGCGGCATCGCCCATCATTGTCGATGATCAGGTGATTCAAAACTGCGACAATACCGATGACTCATTCATCATCTCTGTCGACAAAAACACGGGCAAAGAACTTTGGCGTACTCCACGGCCAGCGAAGCCGCGTGGCGGTTGGAGTTCGCCCGTACTGATCAATGCAGGCGATCGACGTGAATTGGTGCTCAATGGTGAAGAAAGCGTGCGAGCTTACGATCCAGTCAATGGTGAAGAACTGTGGTCGTGCGCAAGCTTCAATGGCCGTGGCACACCAACGGCTGTCTTTGCGCACAACCTGATCTACATAGTCAACGGAAAACCTGGCGATGTTTACGCGGTCAAACCGGGTGGATCGGGCGACGTGAAGCAAACACACATGGCCTGGCACACGCCAAGGAGCGGGGGACGCGATCTGCCATCGCCAATCGTTGTCGGCGACTATCTTTTCGTCTGTAACCTGCGTCCCGGCACCGGCACCTGTTACAACGCGCTCGACGGCAAAAAACTGTCGGAGATTCGTTTGGGCGGAGCTTTTTCATCATCGCCGATTGCGGCCAACGGTTTGATCTACGTTCCCAGTGAAAGTGGCGAAGTGCTCGTGATCAAACCCGGTGCTGATCTCGAAGTCGTCGTGCGGAACGAACTAGGCGCGGGCGAAGAAGAGATTTTTCGCGCTTCGCTTGCCGCCAGCGAAGGACAGATCTTCTGTCGCAGTAATAAGGCTCTCTATTGCATCGGTAAGCGAATGCGATAGCGTGGAGGAGCGCTTTCGACGAAATCTACTGCAGTGCGACAATGCCCACAGCAACCGCTTCACGAAGCACGTCGGCGGAGACTTCGATCTGCGAACCATCGTCCAACTTCAGTTGAACCGGATCGGCGGATGCGACAACGCCGTTGACCCATGATGCGCCGTCGCTGTACTTGATCTTGCTGCCAGCCTTGTAACCAGACGGCAAGCCTTCGCCCGCGACGGGTTTGGCCGCCGGCGCCGCTTTCGCTTTGCCAGCGTTCTTGTCGAACAGGCCAGCCAACTCTTGAAGCTGCTTCCAGTTTTCCAATCGCTCTTGCTTGGCTCGCAGCAACGTTTCGCTGGGATTGCCTTCTTTGTCGAAGTGTTTTCCAAAGCGGCCTTCGCTGCGGCAGAAGTCGATAAAGTCCACCTGCTCGCCAGTCTTTGGATTTGTCCACCAATCGTCGTTCACAGCAGGGTTGCCTTGCAACGACAAGCGCTCGCGAATTGTGTCGCCTTTGCGCGGATCATAGACCAACAGCGGGAACGCGCGTGCGTCAACCGCCAGTTGAGCCTGATCGGTCGCCATGTTGTCGGCCACGCCGTGTTCAGGCTGGCAGGTCGTATAGACGCACATCAACGACGGGCCGTCGAATTCCATTGCGTCGATGCACGCGCGATAGAAGTGGTTGACGTGGGCAGCCGTAGTTTGTGCAACGAACGTCCGCGGGTGCATCATCGCGATCTGGGCAATCTCTTTGCGGCGTTCTTGTTTGCCGTTGATTACCTTGCCGTGCAGGCTCATCTTGGCATTCTGGCCCATAAAGGTGCTGGTCGACGCCTGGCCGCCGGTGTTCGAGTAAACTTGTGTGTCGAGCACTAAGATGTTGACGTTCAGGCCCGATGCGAGCAATCGCGAGAGTGATTGAAAACCGATGTCAAACATCGCGCCGTCGCCGCCAATGCACCAAATTGGCTTATCGGCCCAGCCTTTTTGGTCCCAACGCATTCGCAGTCCCATCCCATATGCTGGAGCGTTTTCGAACAACGAGTTGCTCCACGGCACGAGGTACGGATTGTATGGATACGTCGATGTGTAGACCGTGTTGCAACCGGTCGCGGCGATGATGCCCCAATTATTGCCGTACTTGGCACCCGCCGCCGAGCACATCATCCGCAGCGCCGAGCCTTCTCCACAACCCGCGCAACTGCCGGCGCCACCGACGTAGATGTGCGTCTCTTCCTTCAACATCATGTCGATCAACAAGCGATCACTGACGTATTTCTCGTCCGACGGGCCGAATTCCTTGAACATGCGGTGGACTTTGGAAATGTCCTTCATCAACTCGTCGGTCTTGGGAACCATCTTCAACGCGTCGTCGTTGCAAACCGCGACGCATTCGGCGCAACCCTTGCATTTGCTCGGATCGATGATGATCGAGAATTTGCCGCCTTCGCCGGTTTTCTTTTTCGGACCAGCGTAATACTTGTTCGGTTCCGACCAGGCGAATTTGCGAAACAATTCGCGGTCGCCTTCGTCATCGATCTTGTTCAATCGATTTTCAAAGTCTTCTTCGCCAACGACCTTGCCGAGGATGGCGGTGTCCGGGCAAAGAGTGACACACTCCATGCAACCGGTGCAGGCGTCGTTGATGTATTCCGGGATTTCCGGGGCAACGTAGCTGAAGTCTCGCAACGTCGCAGTGCCGGCCGGAACGAGCGAACGGGCGACGGTCAAGTCGGCCGGCAATTGTTTTTCGGCCGTGCCATCTTCGTAGCTGCGGATGATTCGTTCGTTGAAGTCTTTGACATCGAGGACCGGCAGCTTGACATCTTTATAGCCGCCGTCGACCAACGTGCCGTACGAATTGTTATTGAACGGGTCGCGCTCGTTGGCGTCGTTCATGGATTGGGACTCAACAGTTGCCATATTCTTACCTTTTTATGTAGCCAAAGTCGCAAGACTTCGGAGTGTTTGGTCTGCTTCGTCCGAAGTCTCACGACTTCGGCTACGGACGATGCTTCTAGCCTTGGATCATTTCTGCCGGCACTTCGGCCAGTTCGCCGTAGCCGCGTTTGACGCAGGTGAGGTTGTCCTGCACAACTCGCTCGCCGCGTTTGCCGAAGTACTTTCGCAGTGCGTCTTCGACTCCTTCAAGCACCTGGTCGTCCGTCATGCCGCTGTCCTTGGCGTACGGCGTCAGCTTGAGGAACGCTCCGAGCGTCACGATACCTTGCATACGCATCTGCAAGTCGGCGACCGAGGCGACTTCGCGTGCGATTTGCACCGTGTCGCAGTAGTAGACTCGCACCTTCTTTTCGGCAATCGTCTTTTGATGCCGCTCGGGAATGTGACTCCAAACGTCCTTGGCATCTTTGTAAGCCGACTGCATGAACAGCGCGCCGCCATCGACCAGGCCGCTCAGCGGATTGGCCAGAATCGCATTCACGTCGTTCAGCACGATCAAGTCGACGAACTCCAGTTCGCTGTGCGTCTTGATGTGCTCGTCGCCGATCGTGAGGTAGTAGGTCGTCGGCAAGCCTTTCTTTTCCGAGCCGTATTTGGGATACGCCTGAACGTCTTTGCCGAATACGTTGCCGCCGATCGTGGCGATGACTTTGTTGGTCGTGACCGAGCCAAATCCGCCGACCGAATGGCCTCGCATCGAGAAACCGCCGGACGGCCGCAAGTCAGGGTCTTCGGTTCGGTTGAGAGTCAGGGCGTGGTCAATTCCGGCGCAGAAATAATCCTGGCCATCGTTGATCATGTTGTCGAACGCGGCGATGACGTCGGCCGGCCGCACGTCGCGACTACCCAAGCCAGCGGCACCTTGGTAAATCCGCGGCACCTTGTCGATTGGCTCCTGGCCCATCTGGCCATTGACCGCGTCGCAGAACGCCGCTTTGATTTCACGCGTCAGATGATTGCCCGTCGTGGACAACGGATCGTCCATTCGCTCGTAAACGCAAATTGCTTTTGCATCTTTCAGAGCGTTGACGATTTGATGCATTGGGAACGGGCGGAAGCAGTACAGCGTGATGCAGCCGGCCTTAATTCCCTTTTCTTCACGCAGGTAGTCGACCGTGACTTCGGTCGTTTCCATGTAGCTGCCCATGCCGATCAAAATGTACTCGGCATCTTCGCAACGATAGGGCATCAGGAAGTCGTACTTACGGCCCGTCTTTGCGGCGAACTCTTCGAACGCTTCTTCAAGCGCCGGTCCGACCTGGTCGTAATACCAGCGTTGGGCGATCTTGCCCTTCATGTACGAGTCTTGGTTTTGGACCACGCCCGACATCATTGGGTTTCCGGGGTCCATCAAGTTCGTGAGTTTTTCGTTCGGGTTGCCAACGAAATCCTTCATTAACTCTGGTTCGGGCAAACAAACCGTTTCGACGGTGTGCGTTGTGAGAAAACCGTCTTGCACGTTGAAGAACGGCGTCTGGCTCGCTTCAGCGGCTCGGCGGCAAATCAATGCGAGATCGCCGGCTTCTTGAGCGTTGCGTGCAAAGACCATCCCCCAACCGACGTCGGCAACCGACATCACGTCATCGTGGCCCGCGTGTACGTTCAACGAATGGCTGGTCAATGCACGAGCACCAATGTGAAACACGGCCGGCAATCGCTTGCCCGCGATCGTGTACAAAACTTCTTTCATCAAGACCAAACCCTGGCCCGAGGTGAAGTTCGTCACGCGCCCGCCGGCCAAAGCAAACCCCTCACAAAAAGAAGCCGAAGAATGCTCACTCTCCGGCTCCATAAACACCAGCGGATCACCCCACAAATTCGTTTTGCCGTTGTTGACCGCGGCGTTAAAACCGCTGCCCATCGTGGTCGAACTTGTGATCGGATACGCACCGGTCCCGTGACAAATGTGCGTCTCGACGTGGACGACGGCTTCCGATCCGTCGCAGGTGACGGGAATTCCTGGATATTCGAACTTCTCTTCCGTCGGCTCTTTGGCCGGAACATGTGTGATATCGTCTTTTGGCGGTTTGTCCGTCACCGGAGTTTCAACAGTTGCCATATCCTACTCTCTGAAAAAGTACGTTCAGATCCCTGTCACACGAGCTAGGAGAGGTGCCGATGTTGGCGGAACGTGTGACCTCGATGCATCAAAAATCAAGATACGTATTCGAATGGGCGTGCATTCCGCTGTGGATTGCGGCACCTATATGTTAGTTGATCGCAGATCATTGAATTGTCGGTTCTTTGGTTCCGATCTCTCCACGTCAAAATCGCGAGTGGCGAGAAAGATATCAGAGTGAATCCAAGTCCCGAAAGTTCAATACGATGAATGTTGTGTCAATTTGTGGTTCGGACTCTTGAAAATTGTGCTACCAGTGTAACCCGCCGACCCCATCATGATCTAGGGCTTTCCGTAAATTCCTGTCAAGTAAGGCACTTATGGCGATTTATTGGATTCACGGCAAGTTGGGAGACTCCAGGCGATCCTGAGGTTTTTCAGGCGGCTCATAGCGATCGGATCTTCTGTGTCGTTAGAATCGAAACATCAACGAGCACTTGAGTTTGTGACGTTTTTCACGAGTGTTGACTTGCCGTTTTTGTGGTTTGACAATCCAAGACGATCCAGTTTATGTTGGAACCTCGCATCTCATCGATAGACCGTTCGGTCGTGTAGCTTGTGTAGAGCCTAGGCGGCCTCTGAACAGAACATCCTGGCCCCCAATAAGAAGGAGAGTCGACTCATGAATTTGCGAGAGATTCTCAACGTTAAAGGTACTGCGGTTCACACGATCAGCCCATCGGCGACATTAGCTCAAGTGGTCGATTTTTTGGTCGACCACAATTGTGGTTCCCTGGTCGTTTGCGCTGGCGACGATATGGTTGGAATCATTACGGAACGCGACATCCTGCGAGCTTGTTCCGATCGCAAAACGGCTCTAGAAGAACGGACTGTTGAGGATGTGATGTCAACGGATTTGGTCACAGCAACGCCCAGCGATGAAGTCGAATCGGTGATGGGACTTATGACGGAGAATCGCATCCGGCACATGCCAGTATTGGAAGATGACAAACTTGCCGGTTTGATTTCCATCGGCGATGTCGTCAAAGCTCAACATGACTTGCTGACGTTAGAAAACCACATGTTGAAGAGCTATTTGCAAACTTGATCAGCGGGAATTCTCGTCGCTTGCGGGCGATCGCTAGGATGAATGTTCCAGCGACCGTAATGTCCGTGGCAACGGGAAGTGCACTTCTTCGTCACGGATCGAGTGAACTTCGACCGTCGCATCAAATCGGCCCTTCAGATATTCGATGCACTCCTGGACCACCGATTCCGGCGCGCTGGCACCGGCCGTAATCAGAACCGTGTCGGTCGGCGAAAACCATTCGGGATCGATGTCCGCGGCCCCGTCGATCAGATGGCCGGGCACGCCGCTGATGATGGCGAGTTCCTTCAACCGCTGGCTGTTCGAGCTGTTTTGGCTGCCCAACACCAATGCCACATTCGCTTCGCCGGACAGTGTGTGTACGGCGTCCTGCCGATTCTGAGTGGCGTAACAAATGTCGTCCTTCGGCGGGTTGGCAATCTGAGGGAAACGTTCGCGCAATCGGTTGATGATCCGATTGGCGTCGTCCACGGACAGCGTGGTTTGTGTGAGATACGCGACCTTTTCATCGGACGGTACATTGATCTGGTCGACGTCTTCTTCCGATTCGACCAGCATCATGGCATCTGGCGCTTCGCCCATCGTGCCAATCACTTCGTCGTGGCCTTCGTGGCCGATCAGGAAAATCGTGTAATCTTCCTTGGCATAGCGAACGGCTTCCAAATGCACTTTGGTGACCAACGGGCAAGTCGCATCGATTGCACGCAAGTTTTGCTCTTTGGCAACACGACGCACTTCCGGCGACACTCCGTGAGCGGAAAACAAAAGTGTCGAACCGGCGGGCACTTCCTTCAACTCGTTGACAAATACCGCGCCCTTGTCACGAAACGACTCGACGACATATTTGTTATGAACGATTTCGTGGTACACATAGATGGGTGTGCCAAACGCCTCGATCGCCAGATCCAGACTTTCGATCGCCATGTTGACACCTGCACAAAAACCACGCGGCGCGGCTAAGATGATTCTCATCGTTGATCGAACTCCCTTTCCATCATCATAGTGTAGTCACTGGCCATTTGTCATTGGATGGTTGCTCTTGCCTAATTACGACTTCGCCAAACAACTGGATCGCTTTGGGCCCAACAAAGCGGAGCGTGAGCGGATTAGCTTCGACGAGGCACGCGAGTATTGTCGCTGGCTCGCTCACAATCATTACGAGAATTTCTCGGTCGTCACCTGGTTGGCGCCCAAGCATCTTCGGCAACATTTCTGCAACCTCTACGCCTATTGTCGTTGGGCCGATGATCTGGCGGACGAAACCGGCGACCGATTTCGCAGTCTCGAATTGCTCAAGTGGTGGCAAACGCAACTACACGACTGCTATCGCGGCCGCGCCAATCATCCGGTGTTCATCGCGCTGGTGCAAACAATCGAGGACTTCGACATCCCGCCAGAGCCACTGGTCAACCTGTTGACCGCATTTCGACAGGATCAAACAACGACTCGCTACGAAACTTTCGACGAATTGCTCGGATATTGCCGCAACTCGGCGGACCCGGTAGGCCGATTGGTCCTCCGCTTGGGCCGCTGTGACGACGAAGAAAACGTGCGACTTTCCGATTCCATCTGCACAGGTTTGCAGTTGGCCAATTTTTGCCAGGACGTGGCTCGCGATTATGATGCGGGCCGGGTTTATTTGCCGCGTGAATCGATCCGGCGATTCAAATACCAAGACGAGATGTTCGAGCGGCGTATTTGCAACGAGGCATTTCGTGGGTTGATGAAACATGAAGTCGAACAGGCAGAATCGTACTTAATCGCTGGCCGGCCGCTTGTCGAACGTGCCGCCGATGAGTTAAAAATGCCCGTCGAACTATTTGTCAATGGCGGCTTGTCGATCTTGGACGAAATCCGCCGGATCAACTACAACGTGTGGCGGCGCAGGCCGACCGTCAGCAAATGGAAGAAAATGCGGCTATTGTTTAGCGCATGGTGGCGTCATCGACGGAACCGTTCATGGAAGCGGCATTGAAAAACAGTTTCGCGCATTGTAGCCGAATTGCCTGGCAATCGTCGTCCAATTTCTATTGGTCCTTTTGGTTGCTGCCGCGAGCGAAACGCCGGGCCATGTGTGCGTTGTATGCGTTTGCTCGTCACACGGACGATTTGAGCGACAACGACGGACCAGTCGAAACGCGCCGGGGGCGTCTCGACGAATGGCGCGAGTCGCTCGTGCAAGCACTCGATGGTCGGGCCGACAATGAACTGCTGCCCGCCGTGGCCGATACCGCGCGTGAGTTCAACATTCCGCACGAGTACCTGTTCGACCTGCTCGACGGCGTCGAAATGGACCTCGATTTCCAGCCATTCGAAACTTACGACGAGTTACGAGAGTATTGCTACCGCGTCGCATCAGCAGTTGGACTGGCATGCCTGCACGTGTGGGGATTCACGGGCGACGAAGCCATCGAGCCCGCAATTCAATGCGGCCAGGCGTTTCAACTGACGAACATCCTTCGCGACTTGAAAGAAGACGCCTCGATCGGTCGGGTCTATCTACCGTTGGAAGATTTGAGGCGATTCAATTATTCGCCCGCGGAATTAGAATCCGGCGTGGCGGACCAGCGGCTCTCAAAACTGCTGGCCTTCGAATTCGAACGAGCCGAACAACTTTATCACGCGGCCGCCGCGTTGGACGCACACCTTCACCGCGACGGCCAACGAGCGTTTAATCTCATGACAACCACGTATTGGCGTTTGTTGCAGCAGATGAAACGCCAGGAAACCGACCAAGTATTCAAAGGCCGAACGCGATTGCGATTTCATCAAAAGCTGTCGGTCGCCGTTCCAGCAATGTTCGGCAAAACATTTCGAAGCGTGCTGCAAAAAAAGTAGTGGTGGCTTAACCCGCACTTGGCAGCTTCGTTTGTTCACCGTCTTTTCGACTGCCAAATCGTTGCCACAACGTGTAGTCCACACTGTGATAGAAGAAGTGAACCGAGCCGTCACCCAGTAACATGTTGCAACCGTTGCCTGCGTGCATCGACTTGAATCCCCAGGAATAGATGTTACTCGCTGGGCTTGTGCAAGCATGATTAAGCAGCGTTCCCGTCGCATCGATGCTGGCGTGAGGTGCGACGGCATTGCCGCCTCGAGCCCGCGTGGGCGCGTTGCACGGCGAGCCGGTTGCACCAGCTCCTCCTTCATCCTCGCCAATCATCCAACCCCAATTCCAGATACTGTCACCTCGGTTGGGAAGCATTTCGCCGCCGAAGAACGTGCTGGACAGACCATCGGTGATTTCGCCAAACGTTGCGGAATAGTACCTGGAGCCAAACGCTCCGGAAATGTGATCGCCTCGACCGGTAATGTAGCCCCAACTCGACGAGCCGGGATTGGTATTGCCGGGTATGTCGAAGAAGTCGCCACGTGATACGATCAGTGGCCCAACGATGGCCGGATTGTCAGAAGCACAACCGCCATCACCATCCGCCATGTTTTGAGCACCCATGCTGACGGCATAGCAAGAGAGCGCGTGCCGATTATTTTCTCCCGGATCATTATGTTCCCATTTGGGACTGTCTGCCGACGGGCACCAATATCCAGGAATGTGGATGTCACTGAAGTATTGTTCCTTGGGCAATTGTTGAGTGCCATCATGGTTGACATCGTTAAACCGGTTGCGAATCCCGTATCGTTCCCGGAAGTTGTTTCGGTCGTTCTTGATCGCGTCGAACAACGCCTGTTGTTCCATGAAGGGAAGCAACTTGACCAGCACCGTACCACGGCCGCCATTCTCGTCGTAGAATTCCTGCCCGTTCCCATACCTGGCATTATTGTGAGCGGATTTATACGGCAATTGTTTGAATGTGTCATTGTAGTTGTGCAATGCAATGCCGATCTGTTTGAGATTGTTGACGCACTGCGAACGACGGGCCGCTTCGCGAGCGGCTTGAACTGCTGGCAACAACAAGGCGATTAAGATACCAATGATGGCAATCACAACCAGCAACTCGACTAAAGTAAATCCAGCTTTGAGATTCCTGACTCGCGACTTGTTCATCGAATACTCTCCCGGCTAGTGATTCGAAAAATCACTGTTTAAGAAATAAAAAAATGAATTTTTCAGTGTATCTCAAATCGATTGAAAGACAAGTGCGCGGTAAAGGTACTCCTGAAGATCCCCGATTTAGGTGAGCGCTATGCCGCAGCCAGTTGTTGGAGTCCAGGCTTTAGCC
>CAYFJO010000154.1:0-22818 GCA_964343305.1 uncultured Pirellulaceae bacterium
GACAGACGTTGGAAGCGAAAGGGACGGGTTCAATTTGTGCGAAGCACCCTGCGACCCGTTCCGGGAAATTGGACGCGCCTCGGACCTGTCCCTCTCATTCGCCCGCCTTACTTTTCGCCCAAATGGCTTTTGAGAAATTTCTCCACGTCATGCCAGTAGGTTGGCCGGACCTCGAAAAATAAACGGTGCCCGTCGTGTTCGTATGGCGGGTACACGATCAGCCGGGGCTGCTTTCCGGCGTTTTTCAGCGCCGTGTGGATCTGGCGGCTGATGCTGACGTGGTCCTGCTGACTAATGTCATTCTCGGCCACAAGCGTCAGGGTCGGGGCCGTCACATTGTCGGCGCCGGCAAGAAAACGGCGCAGAGTTCCCTGACCTTCTGCCGGACCCAACAGGACGATTGCTTTGAGATCACGTTGACGTGTCGACGCCATGAAAGCCAGAAGACCGCCGCGAGAGAACCCAATGATCGCCAACCGATCGGCGTCCACGTCCTTCAGGTTCTTTACATAGTTGATCGCTGCGATCACGTCCTGGGCATTGCCTTTCAGCGTTAGCTCTTTCCGTCTGATTGGAGCGAATCCCACGAAACCGGATTTGGCCAGTGCTTCCGCCGTCGCTTCCGGATTGCCTCCAACAATCGGTCCCCGCCCGCCGTGCAGGTAAATAACTGCTGGAAACGGCCCAGTGCCGCGGGGCGTGAAAAGATGGCCGGTCAACTGCATCGATCCGGACTGATACACCACTTCTTTTGCGTGAAGTGCTTGGCCGTTGCCGATGACGACAGCCCACAGAAGAGCGAGAGGTAAGAACGAAGACGATTGTCTCATGCATCGATCCTCCGACGGAGTGTACTGGGGACGGGAGCCCCCAAAGAAATGACCAGAGGGCGTTTCATAACCATCGTAACCCGATGTGCGAGCGCGGGAACTCGGCCAGTTTCCTATCCCTCGCTCACGCATCGAGTTACGATGTCAGACACCGAATCGGTTTTGAAACGCTCTCCAATAGACTAAACCCTGTTGATTGTCAGAGGTTTCGGTCTGTCGTCAGATTGAACTGCGGACTTTGGGGCGGTGTCCGTGCCACAGGGAAGGCTATCGATTGGCTAGTTTTCGAATCTGTTCCGACTCAACCCGCAGGATCAGCAGACAGTGATCATTCTGGCCGGTGACGTACAAATAGCCATCACGATAAACGAGGTCGTGCCCGCTGTCGCCACCGCCCGTGTAGCGAGGGTTGGCGTTGGCTAGTTCCTTGGGAAATCGCTGACCGGCAAGTTTGATCGGTCGTGTTGGCTCGCGGACGTCAATCGCTTCGACGGACTGGCCGCCAGCGAGGAAGACAACATTTCCAGCCACGCTCAAGCCGTTTGGCCCCCACCCATCGTCTGGTGCAAAAGGTAATGATGCGACCTGTCGAGGTGAACTCGGATCGCTGAGATCGACGACAACAAACATCCCGCCGCCGGCACGAGTGCTCGCGCCAACGAACGCATGGTTCCCAGACACCTGCACTCGGTTGGCACCCGCGAGATGCTTCGAGGTCACGACTCCTGTCAACGTCCACTTGTCGGCGGGTAGTGGCTTTGCCCTGTGCTCGTCAAAGACCCTCAGCAGCGCGAGTTTGCCAGATTGTTTTACACGATTGAATCCAGCCGGATCGGGAACAATGGCATGGCTTCCGAACAGATCAACGTCGTGAGGAGAACCAACACCGAATCGACTTCGAATGTCAGTAGCGCCAGCCAGCGTTGGTTCTTTTGGATTACTGATTTCAAACGCGTCGAGCCATCCGTGTTTGCTGGCTGCAAAAACCCATCGGTCGCGCCTGACCATTCCGTTGATGCGGGTGATCTTTTTGCGATCTGAGATATGGGTGTGGAAGATCGGCCTGCGAGGGTCGGTGACGTCGATCGAATGAAAATCGTTTGTGCCGAGAAATAGCCAATCGTTTCCGAGTGGCAATACTGTTTCGGCATCATTGAGTTCTTGCGGTTGCCGTCGATGCCAGATGATCTCTGGCGATGTCGGGTCGCTCACATCAATGAGCGCTAATGAGCCGCCCTTGCCAGGTACAACTGCGAGGTTGCCTTGCAACTCCACGTCGTGCGGCCGATCAAGTGCTTCCTTGTGAGTTAGCACTGATACGACGGTGAATGTAGCACGTTTGCCAGACTCAACGTGCTTTTCACTGGCGTCCAATAGAGAAAAACAATTCAGAACGGCAATAAGGGCGACAATGACACGCATCATGATTCGTCAGTCGAGATCGCGATGACGGCGTACACAGGAATTCGCGGGATTCGGAAACTTACGCGTTCATCGGTCGGCTGTTTAAAAGGAAGTTCCAACGACTCGGCATCATCGGGCGAGTGAAGTTTGACGGATGTCACCTTATCTGATTTGGGAAGCCGAAGATTGACTGGCACGTTCTCGACCGGTTTGGGCCGTTCCAATTCCGGTCCCGTGAGACGTTTGTCCACCGTTTCGTCTCGATCATAGTTTACCAGATGCAGCACGACGAGGCCCGGTTGCGTGTATGCACTGACTCGCACCGTCCAGGGACTCGTGATGAAACTCGCTCCGCGTTGCTTAAGATGGGCCTCAATTGAATCTGCGGCGACTTTGATTGTGTCGGCGTTGACGGCTACTGCGCCGCTGATTTGCGTTTCTTTCCGCGGTTGGCCGGTTTCATCGATCAAAGCTGCGTCGCCTCGTTGCAGGACCAGCCCTTCACCGGCCGCGTATTTGCGGAGCGCAGCGAGTTGATCGTCCGACAGTGCCGCGGTTTTCGGCAAAATGACCGCACGGTATTTCGCCAGTCGAACGGGTGTCAGCTTTTCGTCAGCCACGACATCTAGCAACACCTGACGTTCCACGAGCGCCTGGCCGAGCTGCCGAAACTCGTCCAACGCATCTGGCCGACGGTTCCAAACGCTTTGACGTGGCAAGACCAACGCAACGTCTGCATACGGACGAGACTGGTCAAGAAGATTGCGGTTCTTGTGCATGAACCTGGTGTACCGCGTAAGCACCTCGAAGCCGGCCGGTTGCTCGAACCGCATGTAGCGCCCCATTCCGATGCCGCCGGTCGCATAGCCTTCCGCCATACTCGCGGCCAGACGGATGCCGTCGTACTTACCCATCACAAAGGGTTTGCCGCCGCCAAGTTCTCGCACGTATAGACAACTCAGCCAGGCGTCGCCGGCTTTGCCTTCGCTCAAATTCAGGTTTCGGCGGACGAATGCGGAACCGCCCGAATACCAGAAATAGTCTTCGCCTCGACCCCACAACGGCAACGGCAAAAACATCCGCTCTTCGCTGATGCTCACGTGGCTCAAATGATTCCACTGAGCCACGATAAAATCTTTCCGCAGCGAGCGACCGTAATCGAGGAAGATCTCGTCGAACATTTGTTTGAAGTGCTCGGCTCCCCAACGCATGGCCAGCCAATCGAGGTCGCTGGATCTCTCTGAGTCGGGGTATCCTGGAATCCGCGCAGGTATCGAGCGAAACGTGTGCTGGTCTAAATCATCAATTCCGAGCCTTTCATGGATTCCATCCGCCGTCAGTTGATTCCGCAGCCACTTCTTGAAAGCCGCTTGGCAAAACGCGCACGCGCATTCGAAGCGGTAGTTGTAAGTGGTCATCACGCCATCAACGCCGTGGTCGATTGCACACTTGAGCATGGCTTTCAACATTTGCCGCGCGTGCGGACTGGAAGGGCACAGCGTCAATTGGGCATTGTCATATCGTGAAACTTGTACCGGCTTGCCATCGGCATCACGTTGCAGAAGTTCACTGAGTTGCGGGTGAGGTTTGGGGCCGAGCAATTCTTTCGGCCAGCGGTTGTTATAGTAGTCCACGAATCCAGATTGTTCTTTCCAATCGCCCATCACCTTGATGAGCCGAAAGTGACCGACCACTTTCAACCCCAGCCCATGCAGCCGCTTGTTGAGCTTCTTTTGAAAATCGAGTGCCGCGCGTTCGCCTACGACCGGCAACATCATGGGACTCTTCGTGGCTCGCGGATCATCCGCGAACCCGTGAAACATCGCTCCGTAGTTGCCAATCTGCACGATTTCGGGCCGTGCTGATTCGAGATACTCCATCAACCGTTCATGCGCGAGAGAACGTGTGACGAAGAATGTCCGAAACGTATCTCGCTCTTCTGCGATAACGGTGTTTGAAAACGAGATGGTGACCAGCAAGCCGATGAGAACGGTCGTTCCCAGGTTTGTTCGATGGGCTTTTAAGCCCGTCGATCGACGGCTTTGGAAAGCGTTCCCACAAAGTGAGTCATAGCGATGCATGCGACATCTCTTTTTCACCGGCTGCAATCACAGACGGTCGCGCGGTGAGTTGGCAGTTTTGGATCTGTCCGTGGTGTGATTAACTGAGCGCGTTTGAAGATTCCGCCCCAATTCCACTTGTCGCGGGTGCGGAACGTGAATGTGTTGATCTCGCCAAAACGCAAATACTTCTCTATGCGAACTTCAAACGATTCGTTGTAGTTCCAACTCCAAGCGCTGCCCAAATCCAGGTGATTGACCTGCTCCTGCACCGGCTTTCCGTCTCTTGTAACGATCGAGGGCCATGAGACACGCTGACCGTTCACAAAGAAATCCATGTGGCCGAAAATGCCGGTCACCAGCAAGCTGGCTTTTTCGCCGTCCAGCTCCTTCGGAATCTCAAGCTGAGTCCGATACCAGTTGTAGCCGACGTAATCCTCTTCCTTCGTCTGCCAGCTTTCTTCCGTTGATTGAAGCCGCCAGCCAGGCATGGTTGGGTATTGTGCTGAGACGTGCAGATCCTCACCGGGATCGTACTCCGGTATCGGCTTGAATTGGTGCCAGCCGTCTTTCACACCGGCGTTGTTTGGATCGTGTTTGAACCACCAACGCGTGGGCAAGGCGGCGATCGCCTGGCCTCCCTTGCCGTTGAGCCTGGCGGCAAGGCGGCGAAATTGACGGACTTGTTCCTGCATTCCAAACTCACGCTCGGCGTACCAGCGGTGGTCAACGAAGTGTGGGTTGACCGTGCTGATGTGATCGAGAAATCGCAGGTAGTCGTCACCGAGCGTGGCGGCAGTGACGAAGTCGCCGTGTTGTTCGGCCTCACGCACGGTGAGGTATTTCAGCATGTGCTGCTGGCAAAGCCGCCACGTGTGGACACGAGACTTCTCCAGCTCGGTGCCGGCGAGATGTTCGGCACGCCGCAGGTAGAAATCCAGTCCTTCGACGTATTCCAGACTGTAGAGTCTTTCCAGTACATGATCACCGTGTCGAAACGCGGGGCTTTCAATCGTGCGACGAGCCAGCGAATCCAGAAAACCAAACATCGGCTCCCATGCGTTGCCGAACATGCCGCGGCAATACTCTTCCATCACCGATTTGATGTCCGACTTTGTGTCCCAGTAGTAGCGGCTGCGCACCCAGAAGTTGATGCCCGACGTGAACCACGAATTGGCCGTCGCTTCGGGCGTGTATCCGCGCACGCCGATTTCCTTGTGCCAAGGAATCTCGATGGCAAGCTGATAGGCTCGCAGGAGCGGCATGTTCTGAGCGAAAGTGACATACGGGTCGTAGTCGCGGAAGTAGATATTGTCCGTTCCATTGCTCCACTTCGTAATCACGCGATGCACGAAGCGGGCCGGATCGCTGCGCGGGTCGGCCTTAATTCGCTCGATAGTCGTCGCGGGAAAATCTTTGGCGACGGACAAGTCGAGATACCGCCGCGGATCAGCCGACGTGTGGAACGCATCGTATCCCAACGGCGCGACGTACGGTGCCAGTTGCTTGGGAATGCGTCCGACGGGAACGTCCATCAAGTTGGAATAGACATAGAAGCCATATTGAAAATCTCGTTCCGGAAACTTTTTGTCGATGCGGTCGAACAACTTGCCCGTGAACGAGAGATACAACGGCATGATGCTCTTCGGTTCGCCGCCGCAAGCTTTGGTGCAATCCGGACACTCGCAATATTGTTTGCCATCGGCCAGCGCCACAGGATAGCCGGTCGCAGTCGGATTCTTCGTGAAATACTCGGTCAGATGTTCCTCGGCGGCTTTCAGGACTTGCGGATTCGTCATGCACAGATGGCTTGCTCGCCGGTTGCCGTCTCGCAGCGAGTAATACTCGGGATGCTCGTCCCAGTATTTTTTCTTCGGAACGAGCGTCGCGAACTGATGACCGCGCGACGGAGCGGACCCGCCGAACTTGTTCCGCTGCATCCACTGCATCACCTCAGCCCGCGTTTTCGTGCCAGGAGCCACTGTGCTCTTCGCTCGCAATTGAATTGCCCGCAGTTCAAACTCCGGCTCCCGCGTCAGATCCAGCCTGCTCACGGTAATCGTTTTCATCGTCGGAAGCTGCTCGCCAAACGGACCAGGCATAAACCAACGGCAGCCGAGCATTTCCAGAAACTCGTACAGCGCGTGCCCGCTGCCTTCCAGAGTGGAACCCAACAAGTAGAGCACCTTATTCTCTGGGTCGGCGTGAATCAGCGAGGAGTGTGGTTTCAGTTTGCCAACCCGCTTGTCGAGTCCATTTTTGATAGCCGCCGGTGTCAGGCCAATCTGGATTGTGTTCTCGATCCCTCGGTCGCCCGCCTCGTTGGCGGAGACAGCCCGCAGTTCTGCTCCGCTGATACGATTGATGATCTGGCGGAAATCTTCGCTGCAATCCCGCAGCCTCTGTTGCTCTCGGCTCAGCAACTTCGCGTCTGCTGGCGAACCATCCGCAAAGACGATTTGAACCGCTGGCCTGCCATTGCGAACCAGATCAAATTCCGCATCCCCACCCCAGCCGACAACGGGGGCCGCGACCAAAATCATCCAAGCGTTCATGTTTACTTTCCTTCCTTCAATTCCGTCAGCATTTCCAGTAGGTTATTCGTGATAATAACTGACGCATCTTTCTGCACCTTGTTGGTTCCGAGCCAAGTTTCGTAACCGCCGAGTCGGTGTTGCTCGGGTGTGGGCAGGTAGCCGTATCTGCCGTTTGCCAGGCCAATCACCATGGTCTGCGGAAACGGGCTGCGGTCTTTTAGATCGAGGCCGATTTCGGCGAAAGTTTCGAACGGGATGCCGCACACAGCCAGATCGCCGATGCGAATCGCCTGCAGTTTGACGCTCACCCTGTCCCCCTTTTCAGCGAGCGAGATAGTGCGACGTGCATAGGCCTGAGCGAGTCGTGGTAGTTTGGCAATTTCATCTTTGTCCTTCAACGTGGCGATCCTGCGAGCTTCAGCAAGTTCTTCCTCACTGATAAGTCGGTGCTTGAGAACAATGTCCCGCTCCACCATTCCCAGTCGCACATCATTACGATGTTTCTCGATCTTTCGATGGGCAAACCACGCGGTGTCCGCCGCCTTGCGAGCGACGATGCGGATTTGTTCAAACCGCTCGCGCGGTGGACGAATGACTAGGAAAGGCAGATTGTTGATGTCGCCCGACGTTCCATTCGACATCATCGCGACGAAGTTTTCACCCGTGCGGAGCCGCGATGGCATGAGCCGTGAGAATTCGCCGAAGTAGTCCGCGGAAATCTGTCCTCGCGGTACCGCGCCTACGTAGTGCAGCGAGTAGTTTGCGAACAAGGCCACCGGTTTTCGCCGCGAATCCTGCACGGAGATGATCGTGATATCAGGATCGGTTGGCCCGGCGGGACGGTCAAGTACGTCGGGACTGTAACCAGGATTCATCTTTACGCGATCCAGTTTGCCGAAGGGATTAAGCGGCATCTTGCCGGGCTTTAGAAACCAGCGGCGATTGAAGACTTCGTCCGGCAGCGGGTGGGCTGCCGCGCCAACGGTTGCCGGCTGTAAAGCGGCGTGCGCCTGGATGATCGACTCGGCGAGACCGTCAAGGAGTACTTTGCGATACGCCACGGCCGGGGCCGGTCCTTCCTTGGTGTTCGACGGCGGACCGCTGTGGGTATGCGTCGAGCAGATCAGCATCCGGTTCGTGGGAATGCCGGTTTTCTTCGAAGCAATGTCTTTTACCTCATCTAGCACTTCTGGCGACGCTCCCAGACTATCCACCACAACCATGGCCAGCGTCGTTGTGCCGTCGTCGAACACCAGGGCACGAGCATACAACGGATCGTGAGCGCTCTCAGCCATATTCGCCCGAAAACCGCCTGGCATGTTCAGTGGAAACTCCCTCGGCGTGATATCAACGGCCGCTGCTCCGGCGCGCAAGCCTGAATCTCGCTCCAATTCCTGAGCGAATGCAACACCACCACACATAGACACCATCAGCGTGTTGAGAAGAATTGAATTCCGCACAGTCCTCTCCTTTCGTGTATTGTCAATGCTCACTCTGAAGAGCAGACGCAAAAGTCGTTTCGTAGCAGTCGGCGGCCTGCCGCACATGCTTAGTGATTGTAATGAAAGGAGAGTACATCCACATCAGCCAGATCGACTATTACTCGCGAAACAAATTCAGACTGACCACCCGAAATTGCGTCCACTTCCGTCGACGACTTTCCGCTCCGGGCTGAAAGGTCTCGCACACGTTGGCGTTCCGAGCGGAGAGTTACTTGAAAGGCCTGGCGCGCTGGAATGATCGTGACGAACGCTACCTGCCGTAGTAGAACTGGCCAGAGTTCCTTCCCTCTGAAAAGGAATTCTGCCGAGTTCCACTACAGTAAATTCTCATTTGCCGCTCGCCTTACCAACCGACGGCGTACATCGTGCGCCGTGGATCCGCCCCGGCAGTCATGGTGCCAGTTTTGAGGTTTGTCAGGATTCCCTGCATGTTGCCGATCGCGAACTCGGCAGTCACCTGAGGACGATGCCCCATCTTCTTGAGGCGATCGACGACCTGCCGAGGGACACGACCCTCCACACGCATCGTGACCTCGGCGCCGGGTTTGTAGAAGTTGGGTTTTGCGCTAAGGCTGAGCCGTGGGGCCTCGATCGCTTCCTGGATTTGCATGTCGAAGTCGAGAACGTTCAGCAGCACTTGGAATTGTGTCTGCCCGATCGTCTCTCCACCCGGTGTTCCAAGCGACATGAAGAACTTCCCGTCTCGCATCACGATGATGGGGGAATTATTGAGCAGTGCGATCTGGCCGCCGCGGACGTAGTTCACATCGTCCGGGTAGGGAGAAGTCGAGCCGATACGAGTACCGTTGTTGAAGAACAAACCTGTGTCGCCGACGATCACCCCGGTCCCCCAGCCACTGCCTAATGTGGGCGTGCAGGCCACCACATTACCGGCGTCGTCCGCGACCGAAAAGCTTGTGGTGCAACCCTCGTAAGCCAGCTCAGGCAACAGCGGTCGATGTCCGGCAAGAGTGTGCTTCCATAGAGAACCTGTCTTGGTGGACGTCTGTTTGTCCGGTGGATTGTCATGATCGGGGTACGCCATCGCCCGCTTAGGGTCGATCGCGGCCCTTCGCGCCGCGGCGTAGTCGTCAGAGATCATCCAGGCCAGCGGAATGTCCGCGAATTTGGGATCGGCGACGAAGTGGTAAATATCAGACTTGGCTAACTTGATGCACTCACTGATAAGGTGCAGCGATTCGGCCGTGTTGTGACCAAGCTTCCGAAGATCGTAACCCTCGATGAGGTTTAGCTGCATGACAACTTCGAGCCCACCCCGTGACGTCGGAGGGCTGGTATACACGTCATAGCCTCTGTAATTGGTGTGGACCGGCTTGGTCCACTTCGGCTGGTAGCTTGCGAAGTCCTCGGCGGTGAACAGTCCGCCGTTCTTGTTGTAGAAACGAACCATCTGTTTCGCGACATCCCCTTTGTAGAAGCAATCAAACGCTGACCGCAACGCTTCCGATCGAGACTTCCCTTGTCGAAGTGCGTCCGCTTCGGCGGCCACGAGTCGCTTGAAGGTGTTGGCCAGGTCGGGATACTTGAACATCTCGCCTGCTACCGGCGGCCGGCCATTCGGTAGGAGAACGCGGGAGCTAGAGGGAAAGCGTTCAAAGAGTGACTTTTGTTGTGCAATCGACGCCGCGACGGACCGATCCAAGGGGTGCCCGTTTTCGGCGTATTCGATCGCGGGCTCAAGCACCTCGGCAAGGCTCTTGGTCCCAAATCTGTCGAGCAGCGCTATCCAACCGCCAAACAGACCTGGCACGACCCCGGCTTTCATTCCTCGGGCCAGCTCGTCGGGTGTCACCTGGCTCGGGTCGATCGCCAATGGCGCCGCGCCGGTTGCATTCAAAGAAAATGTGCGATTCGAGGCTTGGTCATAGATGGTCATGAAGCCGTTCCCCCCGGCACCTGACATCATCGGCTCGGTTAGATTGAGCGTGGCCAACACGGCTACGGCGGCATCAGCGGCGTTTCCATCGTTCATGAGGACACGCACGCCAGCCATCGACGCCAGCGAGTGTCCGCTCGTTACTAACCCATGTACTCCCGTTACCGCTGGTCTGTGTGCCTTAAGACGCGCCGGTCGGCTCTCGTCTTGGGCCGCCACTCGGCCAGAGCACATTAGTGCGCCGAACAGTGATAGGATGGCCAGCAAGCGAACCGTTGAATTCGTGATCATCATATGCCTCCTCATTGGATTCGGTGTGGACAGAGACTGGGCGATGGGGTGTCACCTGTGCACTGGCGGGTCGTGCAAAACTTGTGGATCTAGTTGTGGTTGTCGGCACCTTATCATTCTGATGCGCCGCCTTCTTGCTGACAATTGGGCAGCGTCCGATGTCGTCGGGTAATCAAAGCAGATTCAGTCTCCGACGAGCAATCCATCGGGAAATGCCATTTCTGCCACGGAGCCGTGACACGTCTGGTCTGCGCATGCGAATTTCCGCTTCGCCTCTTGTTGGGCAGCCATCAGTCGGTCGCGTTGACTGCTTTCTCACCGCTATGTCATCTGATCTAATCACATTCACGTCAACCAGCCTGAATTCATCAAGGAACGACAATGCGTCATCACCCAACTCACTTCCTCGTGTTTCTTGTTCACCTATCCGTGGGAATCTTTGACACCACGGTGTTGATCGATGTACCAAACGCTTCGGCAGCCGATTGGCCAATGTATCGGGCCGATGCCTCTCGTAGCGGCTACACCGAGGAAGCGATTCCGAATCAGTTACAGATGAGGTGGGTGTATCGATCTCCACACGCGCCGCGTCCGGCTTGGGTTACTTCAGAACGGATGAAATTCGATGTCGCGTTTCAACCGATCATCATGAGTGACGCTGTCTTGTTCGGCAGTTCAGCCGACGACCAACTCTATTGTCTTGATGCTACAAGCGGCAAAGTGCGTTGGACTTTTTTCACCGATGCGCCGATTCGGTTTGCTCCGGTTGGATGGCGTGACCGTGTGTTTGTCGCTAGCGACGACGGGTTTCTTTACGCCGTGCGACTGGCTGATGGAAAACTGCTGTGGCGTAGACGTGGCGGACCGAGCGATGCGCGTGTCTTAGGCAACGAGCGGATGGTATCGCAGTGGCCAGCTCGCGGTGGCCCAGTGTTGATCGACGACACGCTATATTTCGCCGCCGGTATTTGGCCGAGCGACGGCGTATTCTTGCATGCGATCGACGCAGAGTCTGGCGAGGTGAAGTGGACGAACGACAAGACTGGCGGTTTGTACATGCCTCAGCCGCACGGTGGTGCCAATGCCAAGAGCGGCGTTGCGCCACAGGGTTACTTGTTGGCCGCCGACTCGCAACTGTTTGTGCCAACCGGCCGCGCCGTGCCTGCCGCCTTCGATCGCGGCAACGGCGAATTGACGTATTACCATCTGCAGAAAAACCAACAGCGAGGTGGCACGTGGGCGATGCTTGCTGACGAATACTTGATTAACGGGGGCTGTTTGTTCGACCAGGCAACAGGTGAACTGGCGGGCCGACATGGATTTGGACCAATGGTCTCGACACCCGAAGGCATTCTCTGGGCCAGTGGCAGGTCGTTGGTCCGTTACCGCTGGAAAGACGCCGAGCGAGTCGACCGCAAAGGGCAGTCGATCAAAGTGCGAGCACTCGAACAGGTCCAGTCTATTCAGCGCGACCGCGAAGTGTTTGAGTTGATCGTGGCGGGCGGAGAAGCGATCTGCGGCGAAGAAGGTCGAGTGAGCACGGTCGATTACGCGCGGCAAAGAACGACGTGGTGGACTCACAAAGTGGAAGGTACGGTGCTCGGCCTGGCAGCGGCGGATGGACGTATCATCGCAAGTACCGATCGCGGCGTGATCTATTGCTTTGATGGTGAATTGGACGAAAATGTTCAACCCGCCGAACAGCCCGCGAAAGAATCAGCTCCCGCTCCGTCGAATGTCGATTTTGCGAAAGCCGCTGAGCAAATCATTGCGGCTACCGGTGTGAACGGAGGATACTGTGTTGATTTGGGCGCCGGCGAGGGTCGTCTGGCTATCGAGTTGTCTAAACGAACTAAACTGCACATTTACGCGGTTGAAAACGACGTCGCGAAAGTTGCCGCTGCGCGAAAGAATCTAGTCGCAGCCGGATTGTATGGCGAGCGAGTTACGGTGCATCATGCCGATCCGTCGCGAGTTGCCTATCCAAAGTATTTCGCCAATCTTGTTGTTTCGTCGCAGTCGCTGGAACAGAAGCCCGCCGATGTGATCATCGAAAACGCTCGTCGCATCCAACGACCATACGGCGGAAAACTTTGTCGCGGCCCGATCGACAAGATGCAAGTCGAAACGCGTGGCGAGTTAGCCGGAGCTGGAAGTTGGACACACCAAAACTCCGACGCAGCCAACACGATTTGTTCGTCGGATCGTCTCGTCCGTGGACCGTTGAAGGTGTTCTGGTTCCGCGATGTCGATTTCGAGATTCCCAATCGTCATGGTCAGGCACCGACGCCGTTGACCCATCGCGGACATCTGGTCGTTGGCGGCGTCGACGGTCTGTGTTCACTCGACGCGTACAACGGCCGCGTTGAATGGACGTTTTCGCTGACTGGTCATCTTCGCGACTACGACGGCATCCACCACGACGTCGGTGTGGGTGAGACGGGTGGCACATTTTGTCTGAGCGACGACAGCATGTTTGTTCGCCACGGCAATCGCTGTTTTCGAATCGACCTGGAGACGGGCCGCAAAGTGGCCGAGTTTCGAACGCCGGTCGATCCCGAAGACAAGAATCGAAACTGGGGATACCTGGCATTTCACGACGGGTTGCTTTACGGCAGCGTCTTGAACAACGAGCATACGGTCAGCCCACGATACAAGCTAACGAAGCTGCGCAACGAATCGGTTTTGTTTTTCGCACTCGATCCACAGTCCGGAAAAGTTCGTTGGCAATACAAGCCGCAGAAGTCAATTCGCAACAACGCGATCGCAATCGCCGGAAAGCGAGTTTATCTAATCGACCGTGAACTCGCCGAGGCCGACCGCATCGACAACCCGCGACGCGACGGGCGGCATCGACCGTTGTCAAAGGCAGGCGACCAAGACGGTGGCGAGCTGCTGGCACTGGACGCCGCAACCGGCGAAACGATCTGGAAAAAGACCGACGACATTTTCGGCACGCAGTTGTCGGTCAGCGAGACACATGGCGTGTTGCTGATGTACTACCAGGCGGTCCGGCACAAGTTTTTCAAACTGCCGTCGGAAATTGGCGGCCGCATCACGGCGTTAGACTCAGCGACCGGCAAACTTCGTTGGAGCGCCAAGGGAGACTATCAAACGCGGCCATTGATAAACGACTATCGAGTGTACGCACAAGGCAATTCGTGGAACCTGTTGACCGGCGAAACTCTGCCATTCAAATTCGATCGGTCGTACGGTTGCGGACAAATCTCGGCCAGCACCAATCTCATGCTATTCCGCAGCGGCGCACTGGGCTACGTGGATCTGACGCGCGAAGCAGGAACCGAAAATGTCGGTGGCATCCGACCCAGTTGTTGGATCAATGCAATTCCGGCGGGTGGTTTGGTGCTCGTGCCAGACGGCTCGTCAAAATGCAAATGCAGTTACCAAATGAAAGCATGGTTTGCTCTGCAAGGCGATGATTAATATTCGTCTTTTGACGATTTCTTGGATTTCTGTGTCACATTCAAGTCTAGAATGTTGAGGTTCGGAGTGGATCGGTTAGCGACAAAAACGATCCCCCAACAATTCACTCCACATTTGGAAACCCGAACATGCGATTTCGAAACACAAGTCGACACCGATGCATGCTGGTTTTGCTGTTACTTTTCTCGGTTTCTTCCATGGTTGCCTTCGCTCCGCTCAGCGCACCGGCTCAACCGTCGGCTGATCCAGCTCCGCCAGCGAAACCGGGTGATGCGAAAGCCGAGCGACGCGTACTAGAACTAAAACACGATGCGTTGCTGGACGCGGATGTTGTGCCAGGCGAGATCGTTCTCACGGTGCATCAAGATGTCAAGCGCGAAGATTTGGAAAAGGCGCTCAAGAGCTTGCGGCACGAAGCAAAGATCCTCGACGAAATCGCCGAGTCACACATGTTTCTGGTCAGTGTGCCGGCCAACGTCGTGCATGAATGTCGCTTGCGTCTGAGCAATCATCCTTATGTCGAAGCGGCCGGATTGAACACGGCTCGCGTTTTGACGCGCACGTTTAACGACCCCGCTTTGGCTGCGGACAACGACAACGGTTGGAACTTGCGCCGCATCAACGCGTTCGATGCGTGGGAGATTACGACTGGGGGTGCCAAGATCGCGATTGTCGATTCGGGCATCCGCAAAGACCACGAAGAGTTTCGCGGCAAGCTCGTCGATCCGTTCAGCGTCTACACGCAATCAAGTGACATGCAGACGGGCCGCGTCAAAGTCCGGCAATGGGATCCAAGTCAGAAGCAGTTTGTACTTGTCGATCAATTCATCACCGAGCATGGAACACACGTTGCAGGAACGGCCGCGGGCAAAGCGGGCAACTCGCTCGGAACGGCGGGCATCTCGCCCGACAGCCCAATCATGCCGATCCAATCGCTGGGTTATTACCCGCAGTCGCAATCGATCGTCGGCTATGACTGGGCACTGGTCAAAGGTCTCAACCAAGCCATCAATCGTGATGCCAAGGTCATCAACTACAGCATCGGCGGTCCCCCGCCGGAAGAGTATCTCAACCCGCGGAAAAACGCCAAAAATCAACAGGCCAAAACTGCTGCCGAAGCACGCATCATGCAATGGGTGCGACGGAATCTGACCAACGATTACCTCGGTGTTTTGAGCCGCGCCGAACGTGAAGGTGTGATCATCGTCAAGTCGGCGGGTAACGACAATCTGCCGGCGAAGTTTGATTACTTGTCTTACTCGCGGCGGGTGATTTCGGTTGCCGCCACGAACAAGCAGGATGGTCGTGCGATTTTCGATCCGACCACGGACAACAGTGCGTCGAACTACGGCGACTACACGACGGTCTCGGCTCCCGGTCAAGAGATCTGGAATGCGTACGCCGATCCAAGCCTCGATTATGGAAACATGCAGGGCACATCAATGGCCGCACCTCACGTTACTGGCGTCTGCGCTCTGATGAAAAGCGTCGATCCCGATCTTTCGCCGAAAGAGGCAGCGGAAATCCTGGTTGCCACCGGCCAGAGGTTGAACACCGACAAACCAATCGGTCCACTGGTCAACGCCGCCGCCGCGGTCAAGGAAGTCAAGCGACGACGTGACAACGATGTTCGTCGGCCGGACCCTGATCCGCCGCTCATCACTCCGCGACCCAACCCGTGCCGACCGAGATTGCCGCGCGATGGCGTCGAGATCTGTCGTGGCCCTCGGCCGTGGCTGAACGGCGATGTGCGACGCTTGATCAATCTGTGGCTCTGCATCGCGTTGCCCGTGCTTCGCGATCTTGATCCCAACGAGGGTCCTTACTTTTGGGATCGATACGGCCGAGTGATCAGCATTCGAATCGTTTTCACTATCGAACGGCCGGACTACTTTGAAACGCGATATCAATTCCTGTGGGAAAACGCGCGCACGCTCCGGTCGACCAACTACGGCACGCTGTACGAGTTCATCATCGAGGCGATGGAGCGCGGCACGTTCGATCCGGCACCGCCACCGCGCAAGAGCCTGGCCAAGGTGCTGCGCACCTTTGAATATCATCAAGTCACGAAAATGCCGCCTGGCAACATCGCTAACCACGAAGGAAGCCACCTTGGCTTTAACGGCAACACGATTGCTTTTGCATTCAAAAGGTCCGGCAAGAAGGAGGGTGAGGTGTGGTCCGTGCCGTTCGACGGTGGCGAGCCTGTCTTGTTGGACGAATATCCCAAAGATTACGAGGGGCCAGGTTGGGCAAACAGTGGCATGGTCGACATTTCGCAGCAAGCTCCGTTTTACGTCATGCACTCCAACGGCTCAAACCTTCGTGTCATACCGATTGACACCAACGGCCGAAAGACGGGCGGAGCCAAGCAAATCTTTTCCGTCGGAACGGCAACAGTTGTGAATCTGCGGATGGCGCGTTCGCCGTTTGTGCTGCTGACTCGTGACGGATATCGTCTCGATGTCGAGCCAAAACGGAAAATCGAAGGCGGGGTGCACATGATTGGGATCGATGGCAAGTCGACGCCGGTGCTGACCAATGAGATGATCGCCGAACTGATCGGCTGCGACCGATATGACATCAGCTTCTCTGGCGGTGGCCGATACCACTTCGATGCAAGTCAGAACGATCGCGTCGTGGCCGTCGTACACATCTCTCCGAAGGACAAGAAAAACGCAGCCAAATACGGCAGCTACTTGATCGGCGGCGGCGTGGGCGTTCGGCCGTTTATCATCGCCAGCAAGACCGGTGAAGGAAGCAAGTATTATTACAAGCGCATCACGATCAGTGGCGACGGCCAGAAGATCGCGTACATCAAGTACCAAAATGGCGAAGTTGTTTGTGCCAATTTCGACGGCAGCGACCCGCGCGTGGTATTGCGGTCCGAGGACAAGATCGGCTTCCCGGACAGCTCGTCGCCTTTCCGGCTCGACACAAAGGGCAAGTATCTGCTGAACGGAAACGGTGGCGTGCTTTTCAAGACCGACGGATCCGAGACCCGTGGGTTGGGCAACGGGACGAGCAATTTTGTCATGGTACGACCCTATCTCTTGAAGACCTACATGAATTCGTCCGCGGATCGATTTGTCTTCGCGACTGGGACCAATCTCGCAACCGTTCAGATGAACGTGCACACCAGTCACAAGGGAACGCCGTACATCACTAAGTATCAACTCGAGCCGATGGCCCTGCCGGCCAAGGGCGGCTATCACGTTTTCGCGCGAGCCTGGGTGGCGGTGGATGCAGAACGCGTTAAGCATTTCACTTCGTCAGCCGTGCACAATGGACTTCGCGACGACGGACTGCGTGTTGAAGCCATGCGCGACGACGGTAACAAGTCCTTCGGCGATATCGCCAGCGATGGCATCTATACCAGCCGCCACTATCCAATGTCTTACGAGGAAAATGAGGTGGAAACTCGAACGCTGCGACTCGATGCCGAAGCCGAAGACAGCGACGGCAAGCGTCACGCCTACGCGATCGAAATCGGTCCGCTCCCCGTGCGAAAACTCGACCAGCCGCCGAGCGTGAACGCTAACGGCGTCGACGTTGTTACGCCAGGTTCCGGTTCGTGATAGCCGGTTCGAATTGAATGTCGCGGTGAAAAGACTTCTGAAGTTGAACAAGACTTCGGAAGTCTGCCACGTTAGCAAGATCAACCGCTGGGCGCCTTAAGGAAGAGACCAACAAATCAGGTTCATTTCGCTCTTAACCAAAATTCGGTTCCCCAACAGCACTGGGTGCGCCCAAGTACGTCCATCCGGATCGACCGGATAGGTAGCGAGACGGTCTAAACCAGTTTTGGATGGTTTGGCGAAGATCAACTCTCCTTCGGACGTCAGCAGCGCCAGACGATTGTCGACGGCCAGGATGGCGACATTCTTGGCCAGTCGCCCTTTTCCCTGCCAAAGCGTCTCACCCGTGTTGGCGTCGAGGCAAAACAAGTGCCCGGCTTTCATGCGAGAGAGTCCGATCAGCTTGTCTCCAATCATGACCGGCGAACTCATGTGCAATGGAACGTCCTCGTTTTCCCAAATCCTTGCCACGGTGATTTTCCCGTCACGTTCACCGGGACGCAGTGCCACGGTCGATTGGCCGATGCCTCCAGTGATGATCGTGTCTCGATATTGAATTGGTGTGATGATGTTCTGTGTGCTATACGTTGGAAAAGGTTCGCGCCAGAGCACTGCCCCGCTATCGATGTCGATTCCCGCGACGAACTTGGAGACAGGCGTGACAATCTGCGATCGACCGGACAAGGAAGCGACGATCGGTGAACCGTATCCCGGGCCGTCGCCGTCGTATTCCCAAAGTTGTTCCCCCGTGTCGGCGTCAAATGCAAGTAACGCGCCCTGACGATCAAGTCCAACATGGACGATACAACGTTTGCCGATGATCAACGGTGACATGGATGTCCCGCATGACGGAGCCGGTTTCGGAAAACGATCGTCAAACGTCTTTCGCCAGAGCAGCTTGCCATTCTTCGCCTCAAAACAAGACAAGATACTACCAATTCCCAAGGTGTAGACCTTGCCCCGATCCACCACCGGAGTTGATTTAGGACCGATTCCGTGAGAAGCGGCAGCCGAATGGACTCCGCCGCTTGCAGGATAACGGGCCTGCCAAACGGTTTTTCCTGTTTCCAGTTTCAGACAGCGGACATGTTCCTCATCTGCTTTTCGGCTGAGTTGGTAAACTAACCCATTAACGACGACTGGTGATGAGTGCCCTTGACCAACCTCAACAGACCATTGTTGGTCAAGTGATTCGGGCCAGGCTTTCGGAATAGAGAATCCGCTCACCACACCGTCCCGATTCGGTCCGCGCCACTGCGGCCAATTATCCACGGTACGTGATTGGGGCAGTGTGGCTGGTGTTTCTTCGTCACCGCGAAGCGATGCTACGAACGCCAAGGCGACCAGCGATGTTGCGGCAACACGAGGGACTACCATTCTTGACACTTCGATTCTCATCACATCATACTCCTAGTGAATCGTTCGTCCACAGATTGACCGACGGATGTTACACCCCCGATTATACCGACATTTACAATGGGTTGAGCATTAAACTGATTGAGGGTCGTAGTCTCAGCGTTATTTGTGGAACGTTGCTGAATGCAGGGATCAATTTGCGAAAAAGAAGTATTTACTTCGTCAACTTTAGTTTTATTAGAGTGAGACCAGACATGAAGATTGCTTACGTTTTTCGGTCGGACATGGCTTCGACATTTCAACTTGCAACGATGATTCTGCCCCAACTTGAAGAGGGATATCATGGAGCAGAGGTCGTCGGGATGTTTTTCTTTGACGACAATACGTATGTGTTGCGCTCTGGCGACCCAGTGGGCGAGCGTCTCGCCAAAGTTGCCAAAGAACAGAACATTTTGTTAATGATGTGCGATCAATGCGCGGTCCGCCGCAATCTCGCAGACGGGACCTTCGAGCAGTGCGGCAAAGGCGAGGTTACCGCAAAGGGGACCGTCGAGGGCGTTAGTGCTGGTTGCTTCCCACAACTGTACGAGGCATTGAGCGGAAACCCGCCAGATCAAGTGATCACGTTGTAGCTTGCGGTCGATGTGCCCGAAGTGCGCAATCACTGACCAAGTTGACCAGCCAAGAATCGGACTTCGTCGGACTTGGAATGAGTGCACGCGGACAATTCCACCTCCTCCATTTTTCCCGCATACCCGACGGCGGCGATCACACACCCATGATTCTCAGTGCTATGTACGGCACGAGATTGAAGACGAAAATTAGAATCTTGTATTGCGCGAGATATTGAAAATAGGCACGCGAGAGATCTTCATCGCTAAGCTGAAACATCTTGGAATGGATCTTCGTTATTGGGACCCGTAACAGAATCACCAAAATGGAGCTGAGAATCAGCAATCCTAAATTGATCGCCGTACTCCAACCAAGCAACTGTGCAATTTGATCAATAGTCATCATGAGGGTCCTTTCGACTGAGCGCGACTTGTCGGAGCCTGGCCCGAACACCATCGCGGTTGAATTTTGTGGGCGAAACCTTGTTCTCGGTTTCGCCTTCCATTTGAAAAGCTACTTCGGTGGACCTAGCGTGACGTTGACCACCATTTCTTTTTTGTCGCGAAGGATGATGACTTTGACTTTGTCGAACGCTTTGAACTTTCGCAGCGCGCTGTCGATGTCTTCCAGGCCGCCGATTTTGCTTTCGCCGAATTTGATGATGACGTCGCCAGATTTGAGACCGGCTTCGTCGGCGGGGCTGCCCTTGCTGACGCCCATCAACGCATAGCCGTCGACCTCTTGGCTGAAATCGGGGATGCTGCCCAGGTACGGGCGGTCGCCGCCACGGCTGGCGAGTTTGGGTTGCTTGACTTCTTGATAGGTTGGACGCTCGTCGGCGTCGACGATCCATTCGGTGATGTCGCCGACGAAATCGGTGACGCGACTCATTCCCTTAATGTTGATCTTGTCGAAGTCGTCGCTGGGGCGGTGGTAGTCGTTGTGTGTGCCGGTGAAGATGTGGAAAACGGGGATCTGTTTGGCGTAGAACGACGAATGGTCGCTGGGACCGAAGCCGCCGGGTTTGGTGGTTAGTGTGAATTTGTATTTGTGGTTGTAGCCTTTGACTAGGTGTTCAAATTCCTCGGCTGTGCCAGTGCCGTGGACAATGAGCTTGTCGTCGGCCAGGCGGCCGACCATGTCCATGTTGACCATGGCGACGGTTTTTTCGAGCGGGAAGCGTGGTTCGCGGACGTATTTGGCGCTGCCCAGTAAGCCGCGTTCTTCGCCCGTAAAGGCGATGAAGACCATTCGACGACGTGGTTTCTTTTCCGCGTTTGCAAAGCGGCGGGCGATTTCGACCAACGCAGCCGCTCCGCTGGCGTTGTCGTCGGCTCCGTTGTGAATCTCTTTGGTCCACGGGGCCAACGATCCTTCGCCGCCTCGGCCGAGGTGATCGTAGTGGGCGCCCACTACGACTGTTTCACCAGCCAAAGGTCCTTCGCCTTCGAGGACGGCGACGACATTTTTCACTTCCGCTCGTCGATGAACGACGTTGGTTTCACCTTGGATGCGCCAGTCCATCAACGCGGCACTTCGTGGCTTAAGATCTTTGTCGATCTTCTTTTCGATGGCGGCCAGATCTTCTTTGCCGAATGCGGACGCCAGGATCGATGCGATGGACTTTCGCGTCGCGAAGCAAACAGGGATTTTGCGATTGTTGCTTTGACCGGCGCCTAGGAAAGGTAACAACTTGTCAAAACCACCTTGCAGTTCCTCGTTGAGTTGTTGAATTCGTTTGGCGATGCGGGCGATCTCGCCGCGATGCTTGACGATGTCGGCCGGCATCGGGTTCTCATTCTTCTTGAATTCCGCCCGTGACTCGCCGATCTTGTCGAGGGCGTCTTCCCAGGCTTGTTCTTTCGATTTCTTGGCCTGCCGTGCGCCGTAATCGTCGTTGACCAAAATCACCGCCGCGGCTCCGTGTTCGAATGCGTTGGCCACTTTGCGATTGAACAACGCGTGCTGCGACGAACTTGTGCCGTCGAAAACACTGTGCGGGTTGTTTTGCTGCGGCTCTTTGCGGAGGATCACGACGGCTTTGCCTTGAACGTCGAGGTTGGCGTATTCGTCGTACTCTTCATCCTTGGCGGTGATCCCGTAGCCGACGAAGACCAACGGCAAATCGAACGTGTCGGATCCGCCGATCGCCAGCGTGTTGAAGTTCTCGCCCAATTTCAACTCGATTCGCTGCGGATCGCCACCGTCTTTTGTTGGCGGACCGACGAGGGTGAGATGGTTTTTTGCTTTGGGGCCGAGTTCCGATTCAACAGTGATCGTGAACTTCTGAAACGGCGTGCCGTCGAAGAGTTCTGTTTTCAAACCGAGTTCGGCAAATTCCTTGGCCAGATAATCAGCGGCTTTGTTAATGCCCGCGGTCGCGACGCCGCGGCCTTCGAGTTCATCGGACGCAAGATACTGCACCGTGTCGGCAAGCCTTTGTTCCGCAGGAGTAAGTTTCGCTTCTTTTTCTGCGGCCACTGACTGCAAGCAAGTGCTGGCACAAATGACAGTGAAGATGGTCGTGTAATTGCGAAGTTGGGAGAGCATCGAGAAATCCTTGGGAGGGTGTAAGCGGAAGTTGGCGGGGCTTGAAATTCTCCCTGCTTTGCGGCAAACGTCAAGTCGCAGGGTTTGTCGGCCGTGTCCTAATTCTGTGTAGACTTCCGAAGTTTCGGAAAACTTCGGAAGTCTGGTCGGTAGCAACACACGATTAGCACACTACCGGTTTGTCCATTATTCTAGCATCGAAGCATTGAAACCCGCAAAACTTGGTTTTGACACAGGCCGCCACACCCGATATTCTCTCGGCTCGCTTGGCAAGTGTGCGACATGGATGTTGCCTTGAGTGCCGGGCAGCATCGCTTCTTTCAACCGCAAATGGAGTTGCGCCGTTGATTGGTACAGAAACGACTGAACTGGGCAAAAGCGTATTAATCGTCGATCCGTCGGAAGACAATCGCGAAGTGTTGGGAACGGCTTTGCGTCGCCGCGGATTACAGATCCTCGAAGCGACGGAGGTCCAGCAAGGTCTTCAGCTTGCTCGGAAGCATCAGCCCGAAGTCATCGTCTTGGACCTCGAAACCGTGACGGCCGACGATGCGAAGGTCCAAAGTCAATACGATGCCGAAACCAGCTCGCGCGACGGGTCACTCGTGGTCCTCGGCACGGCCAAACGCGAGAATCTCTCGGAGAAACGGCAAGTCGTCGCAAAACCCTATCATTATGCCCCGTTGATTCGTACAATCGAAGAGTTGGCTTCGCGATAAGGTTGTGTCTTCGTTAATGGTTTAACGGCGAGCCGCAG
>CAYFJO010000155.1:0-22577 GCA_964343305.1 uncultured Pirellulaceae bacterium
CCCATAATACTTGTCGAAACGCCTGTTGTAATCTGAAATAATTCCGGCTTAGGTTCGGTCGAGTTGTGCGTTGATCGAGGCTCTTGGAGCGAGATTGCCGATGCGACCCATGATGTCGTCGTCGGCGCGACAAAATATAGTTTTCTTCTCACGGCTGACCAACGAGTTGCGGTGATGTGGAACGTGACGGTCAACTTTTTACCTTGGCGAACCGAAAACCAGTTGTAGAATTGGGCTATCAACATCGCATCCGGTCATTGACCGAAGGGGAAGCCCTTCCCATCAGCAAACGGGCAACAGTCCAGGCTGTCTTCTTCATTGCCCTTCTCTTGGGCTACGCAGCTTGAAACTGCGAGCGGCGAGATGACGCGCATTCGATTCCATTGTGATCGTTTGCAGGTTCGTGCGAGTCCTCGTAATGACCGAAGTAGTCGTCAGGCAACGCATGACGATGCAGTTTGAGGAAGGGAGAGGATGACTGACGTTCAGAAAGAAACAACGATCATTAACCGCATCGTGAAGACACCGATGCGTGATTTAACTTTCACAGATTTCGCCACGTTGCGGAGCGGGCGTGATCGTTTCAGCACGACGAGGTTTGCGGAACTACGAGCGGGCGTGTTGCCCAACGAATATGCGAGAGTAAAGCTGGCGTTCCCGAAACGACGTGAGTTGAAAAGCTGTTTGCGGTGGATGCTTCGCGGGCTACCGATTGACAAAGCAATCCGAAAGGTGGCCGTAGATCGAGCAATTCAGAGCAATTGTCGTCGTGCGAACACCACGTAGCCGTGCGATTTTGAACCCTCGGCATTCCTCGGTGTCTATTTAGAATTGTTCCGCGCGTAACAGAATGGCCTACATCCAGTCCGTCTGCGGCGATTTATTCATGCGAAAGAGAAGATGAGGTGCTATTGTGGAATTGACTGGACGAGGAGCGGCGTACATCAGGATTTCAACCACGGACCAAGACGTAAAAAGGCAGTATGAGACAATCCATGCGACTCTGGAACGTCAGGGTGTTCCAATCAACAGCATCCAATACTTTGAAGACCAAGGATACGCCCGCGACGACATCAACCGCCCCGACTTTCAGCGACTTTTGCAGCAGGTAGAATTGGGGGAGCTTGATTGGGTTCTCGTAGATCGTCAGGATCGCTTTGGCACGAAGGACGCCGAAGATTTTGTCCACTTTCGTCGCATTCTCAACCAGAATCACTGTCGATTGCTTACGTGCGACGGTCAAGACCTGACGAACAAGGATATAGGCACCTTGATTTTAGGGATTCTGAACGCCGACAAGTCCAGAAGCGAGCAGATCGAGAAATCAAATCGTGTATTGAAGGGGCAGGTCGTGAAAGCGCGGCAGGGATTGTACTTGGGTGGTCTGCCCCCGTTTGCGCTGGACGTGGTTTGCTTTCGGTCACTGGATGACTTCACGGAGGAATGGCGTGTCGTCTACGACGGAAAGAAGCGACGGCGCAAGGTACTTCCTGATGGCCGATCTGTACGATACGACGGCGAAGGCAACATGCCTAAACAAGAAGGAAACCAAGTATTGAGGCTTTGGCCGAGTACAGAACAAAACAAGCTCGATGCAGTGAGAAATGTGTTTTCCACATATGCGACGGAGGCAATTAGTTTCACAAAGCTGGCGAGGCTCCTCAACGAATCGGGATTTCGCGCTGGTGGTGGGACGATGTTCCAGTCTGAGAACATACTTGACCTGCTCAACAATCCGGCCTACATCGGCAAGCCAGCTTGGAACAAAAGGCACGTTGGAAAATTTCACCGATGGAAAGATGGGCAGGCGATCCAAGTTGATGACGACGGAAGGCAATGCCTTGAAAACCCACGCGAAGACTGGATCGTGTTAGAGACGAATCTGTATCCACCGATTGTCGATTCGGATATTTGGACCGGAGTGCAGACAAAACTTGATCTCCGACAGGTGAAGCCGCGCACGCCTCGTAACGAAAAATTCATTTTGTCTGGAATGCTCGTTTGCGGAAACTGCGACGTGCCAATGGTAGCCGGTACGCGGAAGAAGCGAAATGGAAGCATCGGCCTCGAATACTACTGCTCCACGTATCAAAACTGGGTGGCCGCAGGAAGGGTTGGGCAATGCGACTGTCTGCGACACACGGTTGAGCAGAGTCTTGTCTTTGGATTCGTGGAGCAGTATTTGGTTGACATCCAAGAAGAATTAAAAGCCGTTCGGGAATCGGCTGTAAGTGGTGTGCTCTCGCCGCTAAAACAACATCGGCATCGCCACAGCGAGCTATGGGGAGAAATGCTATCGAGTGTTCTGGAAATGCACCAATATGTTCAAAGTCGTCTGAAAAACGGTGCAGCGATTCCTCCTGAGATTACGGTCGAGGTTGGAGACTTGGGGGCGATCAAGCCACTCTATCTAGTCTTGAGAAACGAGGAATTTGCTCACCTCGATGCAGAGTATAAGCGGCTCGATGACGAACACACGGAATTGACAAGCAGGTTCGCGGCGATGCCAAAGGACGGATGGGATCGGTGCCGGGACAAGGTACTGGGTCAGATTGGCAAATTGGAACAACGGCTCAACGATGTCGAAGATCGTCGAGTCAACCGTGCCGAGCGCTACGAGGCATCGGAAAGAATGCTGTTGGATTTGGAGCGGGCAATAGACCACGCTAGGCAATCCCTGGTCGCTGACGCTAAGCGACAGGCAAACCGGCGTCAAATTGAGGCCCTCCGCGGCGCGATTCAGTCTATCGAGATTTGGTTCGAGCCACTTGGCCCCGATGATCCGGTTCCAACAGGACGTGTCCGCAAGGGTGGTTCAAAGCCTGTGAAAATCCGCATAACTCCCACGGTTGGCGAGCCATTCGAGCGGGGTTTTGACAACATCAGGGACAACCGTGCAAGCAGCCGCGATACGGATTGACGCTCCAGCGAAAGTTGACGTCCGGACTGTCGTTTTCGCTGACGATGCTTTTTGAGTCGTCAACGAAGTACTCGGTGTGACGTTTCTGGCCGCCCGCCAACATCTCGTCGTCGGTGAGATGTTCAAAGTCGACCTCCAGATGGATCTGCTCAAACCGGTTGGGCAGGTTGAGGTTCGATCCTCGGCCTGTGGGGAACTTGGTCATGGCCAGCACTTCAGACTTCCGGCAAATGGGAAGATTTTGGAAGCCTTATTGAATCCGATGTTGGTGTTCGGGCTTGGCACACCAGTGTTTGGCTGGCCGTCATCGAAGCACAAAGACCGGGGCGTCAAAGTAAGAGATGTTTGACCTGGAAACTGAAACGAATATGAGGAATGGTCCGATTAGAAAATGGTGACATTCCCCACGCCAAAAACAAATAGGAAGTGTCACTTCGCGAGCCTTTTGCAACGAATCCATGCATCAGGCAGCAGGCTAGTCGCGAAGTTGCAACTCCCTAATTCGCTTAGAAATACGCCCGGAAGGATTCGAACCTTCAACCCTCGGTTCCGAAGACCGATGCGCTATCCAATTGCGCCACGGGCGCCCGTAAGTTGCAGAATAGGGTTTTTGTGCCGCTTTTACAACTCGCCTGGAGCCTAAAAAACAAGTTGAATTATCGCCGAAAGACTTGACCACGCTTGGACTTGGATGCTATAAGCGCAGATGGCTGAAGCACTCTTTTCGCTTCTTGATTTTACAAGAAAACTTCGTGCCCATGCAAATGGCTGACATCACTTTGCGCATTCTAGACGGTGCCGATCGAGGTCGCGTTTTCGAAAGCGTGATGCCGCCGGTAACGATCGGTCGTGAAGAGGGCAACACGATTCAGTTGAACGACGAACGCGTCAGTCGCTACCATGTCAAGATTCAGGAAGACAACGAGAAGTTGGTGTTGACGGATTTGGAAAGCACCAACGGCACCAAGGTCAACGGCGAAGATATTCAATTGCGAATTCTACGTTTTGGTGACATGATCACCGTTGGGCGAAGTGTCATTCTTTACGGATCGCGCGACCAAATTGCCAATCGGTTGGCACGGTTGCGTGGTGACGAAGGCGATAGTGGCGCGAACGGCGGTTCGAAACCGGACCAGGCTGCCCCGTTCGATTTTGGCTTGAATTGGAAAGACGATTCCGATTTTCAAGCAACCTTGCACACACTCGAGCCACCCGATTTGCCCGAACGATTGACGCCCGGTCAGGCGGCCCAGTTGGCGGAATTGTTGGAATACCTGCATATCCGGATCCGGCATCTGTTAACGAGCGTCGACACGGATCGCAAGGCCAAGCATGTTCAATTGGATGCGGGACAATGGCAAGGGCTGCTTGATGTCCAGGCGCGATTGGCTGAGTATCTCAAACAGGTTGGCGAGCCAGGCGACGAGGGCGAATAAGCCGTCGCGCGAGTTCTCTCCACCCTTCCAGGGGCTTGCCGCCGGACATCGGGGTTTTGCTGATTTTCCCGAATTCCGTGCCTCGGCACAGATTCTTGCGCTCCGATGCCGATAATTCTTTGATAGAGTTGTTGTTATTGTTTGATTAAGATGTTCCCACGCTCGGATATGTGAGGATGAATCCATGAAACCGCTCATCGAAACGCCCAGCGAACGATTGGACCGAGTCACACACCCATTGGACAGTGATTCTGTCTTTGGTGGAATCGGTATAGCCATCATCATCGCCGCAGCCATTTTGACCATTCTTGGCATCACCGTCTCGATGGCGACAAGCGGGCTGGGTGGCTACTACAACGCGGTCATCGATTTGGCGTCCTAATCAGCCCCATCCTGCCCGGACTTTCTACTTGACGTCGGCTCTTTTGGGAGTCGACAATCTACTGTTGTGAATGTGCTTTGTTGCTTTCACCAACTCTGTGCAACACGTCTCTACAACACGCCTCCACAATGGAACTTGCCCATGCCCCATCGACGACCACATTGGTTATTTGCCATCACGTTGCTGGCGTCCGCGATTGCCCACGCCGCGCCCAACGAACGGGAACAGAAAGTCCGCGGCGACAAACAGAAAATGGACGCCGATGATTTTTGGATTTACAACGACCTCGAGCGGGGCCAGTTGACTGGCAAGCGCGAAGGCAAGCCACTGATGGTTGCCTTTCGCTGCATCCCGTGAGGGCACTGCAGTGAATTTGACGAGCAGGTTGTTCGTCGCGCACCGCAGATTCGCAGTTTGATGGACCAGTTCGTTTGTGTCCGTATGCCGCAGGTCAACAATATCGATTTAACGCGGTTTCAGTTCGACTACGATCTGACACTGGCGATCTTCTTCATGAACGCCGATGGCACGGTTTACGGCCGCTTTGGGACCCGTACCAGTGTTGACGACGCGACGGACGATATTTCGCTGGAAGGACTGGCGGAGTCGATGGCCGCGGTACTCAAACTTCACGAAGGCTATCCCAATAACAAAAAGTATCTCGACGGCAAGCAAGCCAAGCCGTCCGACTACAAGCGCCCCAACGATTTCCCTCAACTCCGCGGCAAATACAAAGACAACATTGATTACGACAGTTCGAAGGTCGTGCAAAGCTGCCTGCACTGTCACCAGATTCGCGACGCCCATCGTGCGGTTTATCGCAGCGCGAGTAAACCGATTCCCGATCGGATTCTGTATCCCTATCCGATGCCGGACGTGTTGGGATTGCACCTCGATCCAAAGCACCGCGCCAAAGTTGCCAAGGTCGATCGGGGTTCGTGGGCAGCGAAGGCGGAATTGGAACCAGGCGACGAGATTCTCACACTGGAAGGCCAGGCGATTGTTTCCACGGCCGATGTCCAGTGGGTTCTGCATCATGCTCCCGACCAGGGTCAACTCGATGCGTTGCTTTCGCGAGGCGTCGACGTGGTGCATACCACGCTCACGCTGCCGAAGGATTGGCGGCACGCTAGCAAGATTGATTGGCGCGTCACCAGTTGGTCGCTGCGGCGCATGGGCACGGGCGGCATGAAGGTCGAAGCCGCCAGCAACGAAGTCCGTCGTCGAGCGAAACTGCAAGATGGCCAAATGGCGCTGTTGGTAAAACACACGGGCAAGTACGGACAACATGCCGTCGCTCATCGTGCCGGCGTCAAAGTGAACGACGTTGTGGTTGCCTTCGATGGACGCACCGACTTGATGAATGACTCGCAGTTGTTGGCGTACTCAGCAAAAAACACAAAACCGAATCAATTGGTTTCGGTCGTCGTGATGCGCGGCAGCCAGCGGCTGGAATTCAAATTGAAGATGCAGCAGTAGTGCTTTGATCAATAGAGTGTTGACTTGCGGAACGCACCATGATCAAGTTCCGCACTTCACGCACCCCACGATCTCATTCCAAAGCGCGGTCATAGATCCGATGCGTTTTGATCCGTTCGCCGCCGCCGCGTTCGATGGTTTTCCAAGACATTTTGTTGTCTTCGGCGATCCACGAGAACTCGGCTTCATCGATGCCCCACTCTCGGATGTCGGGCACCAGGCGATCGAGCAGGATCAAACTGAGGCCCCATTTCTGGAATTCCGGCAAGACTTCGGCGGCAAGAATGCGAATCTTCTTAATCCCGCGCCGGTTCCATAACAATCGAAATAGGCCGAACGGAAACAGTCGCCCATCGGACGTCTTGATCCGCGGGTTGTAGTCGAGCAAGCCGAACACCGCGCCCACCGGACGGCCGTCGACTTCCGCGATCGACGTGATTTCCGGCACGATGAGATATTTGAGCGTGCCGACCAGGTGATCAAGTTCGGACTTGGTCATCGGCACAAAGCCCCAGTGGTTGACCATCGCCCGGTTATAGATGTCCAGAAACAGCCGCACGTCTTTGTCAAAGTTCGATTTGTCTAGTCGCCGCGTTTTCACGTTGAATCGCTCGGCGGCCTGATCGGCAATGACTTTGACTTTTTTGTCCTGTTTGTTGTCGAGATAACTGATGTGGCCCCAATAGGAAAACAAGTTCTGGGCGGTTGTGAAGCCGTAGTTCTCGACCAACGGCTGGTAGTACGGCGGATTGTAGGTCGTCATGAACATCGGTGGCGAATCGAAGCCGTCGACGAGCAGGCCGATTTCGTAGTGCAGCGACGGATTCATCGGTCCGCGCATGGTGATCATGCCGCGCTCGACGAGCCAGTCCCGCGCGGCATCGAACAATGCATCGGCGACCGCTTGATCGTCGATCGATTCAAAGAAACCGAAGAAGCCAATCTGGTCGCCAAACCGCTGGTTGTGTGCGTGATTGACGATCGCGGCAATGCGACCACACGGCTGTCCATCTTGGTAGGCTAGAAATGTCTGCGACTCGCCATCGTCATAGAACGGATGATGGCTGTAACCGACGAGTTCCTTTTGATTCACTCGCAGCGGAGGAATCCAATGCGGATCGTCGCGATAAAGTTTCCACGGCAAGTGGAGGAACTGCTTCTTTTCAGAACGCGTTTCGACCGGTTTGCAGAGAACTTCGGGCATAGCAGCTTGACTCTCCGAGTCGAGCATTGGGTGTGATGATGCTCGACTCAGAGAGTCAAGCTACGTGTTGAAACCGCCTTTAATCATCTCGCAACAAACGCCCGCTGCCATCGGTATTGATTCCGCCGGCCAAGGCCATGATTCCTTCGATGAACGGCCACAACAATCCAAGGCCAATGGTCACAACGGCCAGAATAAAGCTCATGACACCACGGCCCATCACGATTGGCCACAGTAGACCGAGACCCAACGCACCAAGCGCGACGATCGTGCGAACAACGCCGGCCATGATTCGGCCCAAATAGATTTGCTGCGAGCCGGGACCAACGACAAAACAAAGAATCCCCAGCAACCCGGCCGTTTTGCGTCGCCGATCGCTTGCTTCGCCGGAGACCGAGGGAGTGGTCGTTTCCGCGGCGGCTTCGGCTTGAGGTTGTGGTGTGGGCGCAGGCGCTGGTTGTTCGACCGGCTGCTTTAACGGATCGGCAACATTGGAGATGGTCGGTTCGTCGGGGATGGCTTCTTCGGCAAGTGGATCCGTGGCCGGTGTGCTGTCAGGCTCCGCGGGTGGTTCGTTGGCTGCGGGTTCGACGACGGGAGGCCCTTCCTGACCACCGCCTAAATCCGGATAAACTTCGTTTGCCCAACGCCACTGATCCGTGCCTTCTTGAAGCAATTGATCCTGGTTGTCGATCCGGCCATCCGCGACCCATTCGTCGAGTTCGGATTTCGAGACAGGGCCGTATTGGTCCCCGTCCCCCGTCTTTACATGCCATTGATCGGACTCGGACGACTGCGGCTCGGCAGCAGGCTCACCCGCGGGGACCTCGATGACGCCGGTGCATTTGGGACACTTGATCTTCTTGCCCGCGACCTTGTCCGGCACGCGGAATTCCTTTTGACAGCCTGCGCACTGGACTTGTATTGGCATTCCCGTCTCCTGGCCGAGGGTTGGCCAGACACTCAATTATTTCATCAAAGGGTACATTCTAATCGGATTGCCCCGCGTGATCTATCACCGTACCGGCTCGTCGATCTGGTTGTAGCTGCGTTCGCCAGAACGCGGAGTTTTTGACGCCACAACCGCACTCTGGCGAGTGCAGCTACATTCTTGAAACCGCTTCAACTTTGTTGGCGGTTGTTGTCTTCCGGCTGGCGTGTTTACATAATGGCGTGGTTCAAAAAGGGATCAGGTACCTTTACCGGAACGGCCCGAAGGGTGCTTGGCACAAAGGTACCTGACCCCTTTTTGAACCACCAACCATACTTTTTTCTTACGAGGTTATTCATGATCCGTCAATTCAATCGTCGACGATTCCTGGCATTAACTTCCGCCGCTGCCGCCGGCGCGACCTTTTTCGACGCCCCCACAGTGTTGCGAGCCGCTGGCCTGGCCAAAGATGACGACCCCTACGATGGCTTCCCAATGGGTGCCCAAAGTTACTCGTTGCGCAAGTTCAACGTGGTCGAAGCGGTGCGGCATCTGCAGGGCATGGGCCTGCACTTTGTCGAGTTCTTTGACAAACATCTGTCGAAGGACGCCAGCGACGGCCAGATTGCTGAAGTCAAAAACCTGATCAAAAAAGCGGACATTTCGATCAGTGCCCACGGTGTCAACGGATTCTCCAAAAACCACGACGCGAATCGCAAAGTCTTTCAATTCGCCAAGCGAGCCGGCATCAAAAACATCTCGGCGAATCCCACGAAAGATTCCTTCGACAGCCTGGACAAGCTGTGTGAAGAGTTCCAGATTCGTATTGCCATCCACAACCACGGTCCCGGCGCGCTGTACGACAAGATCGCCGACACGAAAGACGCCATCAAGGACCATCACAAGTTGATCGGAGCGTGTGTCGACACCGGCCACTACATCCGCAGCGGCGAAGATCCCGTCAAAGCGGTTTTGGAACTGAGCGATCGCGTCTACGGTGTGCACGTCAAAGACGACACCCACAAAGGCGACAAAGGCTCGCACAACGTCGTGATCGGCGAAGCGAATCTGGACGTTGTCGGATTGTTTGGCGCGCTACGCAAAATCAAATTCCCCGCCGACGGATCGCTGTCGCTGGAATACGAAGCCAATCCAGACAACCCAATGGAAGATATGAAAGCTTGCTTGGCCGTGGCCCGCGAGGCGATCGCGAAGATCAACTAGCGATTAGATCGTAGGGCATGCTATGCATGCCGGCACCGGTGAGTTTCATCTGGACGTCTACATCGAGCGGATCCGCCGCGAGTACGGCGTGAGCGTCGAAGTCATCCCGCCGAAGGTGGGTTCCAGATTTGTGCGAAAGATTGTTTCCGCGAAAACTTCCGCCGCACGAAGCCGGCGCCGTTGGAACCGGTGATGAAAATGGAAATCCTGGCGCCCGAGCAATTCCAAGGCTCGGTCGTCGGCGACGTCGCGACCCGTCGAGGCATGATCGAAACCACCGGCACGCGCGAAGACGGCACGACAAACATCGAGTGCACCGTGCCGCTGGCCGAGGCGTTCGGTTACGCCACCGACCTACGCAGCATGACCCAAGGCCAAGGCACTTCGACGATGGAATTGGCAGCCTACAAAAAGGTCCCCGCCAGCATCCAAGAAGACATCATCGAAGAACGCAAACAAGGCCAACTGGTTGGTGCTAAGTAGAGATTGTCGGATTAGACGAGGGATCGAAGGCCTGGCTTTCGATCCCTTTTTTAATGGAAGCTATTTTCAACGCCACAAGTCAGCTTCCGTTCAACACTTCATCGCAGATTCGCATAAATCTAGATGTAAGAGCACCACTCTCACATCTTGTCACACATTCTTTCATCTCATTCTTGTCACCAGTCGCGGTCCACTCCAATCTTTGCGAACCTCTTATGACAAAGAACGGTTGCCCACCTTGGTCGGTCGGCGCGCATTCAACACTGACGGGAGTCCCCTTGAGTGCGAGTGCGGCTACCGTTCGCTTTAATCGGGCAAATTCGAAATTAACTTGTCGGCTGAGCATCATTTTCTACTCCTTCTTTCATTCATTCACCATTGAATATCTCTAATCACAGTGCAAAACGTCAAGGACATTTCTCAATCCCTTTGACCTTTTGTGATTTGACCAAAAAGGATAAAAGTCCAACTTTGAATCGTCGGTCATATTCTGTTTCTGACCAAACGATGTTGGGACCTCAAAAATGTGGATGCGAAAACGTGAAAAACAGGGGACACCCGTTTAAAGGATTGGACCATTAAGGATATTGAAGAACTCATCAGAAGGCACAGCACTCGAAAACCCACACGAGCATGGAACGATTTGACACATGGGTGCTTAATCTTGGTTGTGCTGTTTATTGCAATTCCCTGCGGCTTAAGTTGTGTCGATGAACAACTCGCGAACGCTTACTTTTTTGGACCGCTACTTGGTCTTTGGATCGCCGGCTTTGGTCTAGTGTCACTCACGTCTGGTATCTACGGATACAGAGGGCGGGTTACTGGACCTACGCTGCTAGGCATTATTCCGATACTCATAGGCATGGTTTGTGCGGTTATCGGCGTAATCGAATTCTTGCGGATACTTATTCCTATTGTTCTTTAATATTTGGCAAAGACAACGGGACACGTCTAATCATTGCTCTCCGTTTTCGTTGCATCAGCAAGCGTAGGTCACGCTGTGCGTGACAAAATGCGGTCACCCTTTCGTTCAACACTTCGATTTTTCATGCATTCTCACAATCTCGAACTCGATTCCGGATCACGCTGTGCGTGACGAAATGCGGCTTCCTTTTGGATTCACGTTTCACTCCCTTTTTACGTTCTCTTCCCTTCGAACTCGATTCCGGCATGCGGAGCATGCCCTACGTGGGCTCGCCAGTCTTGTCTTCGATGGCGCGGAAATCGATTGGCGGTTTCGTCATTTCCTTGGTGAAACATCCCCATCGACGGTCGTAAACGCCTAACTCAACATACCGATGAAAACTGTTATGCGGCCACTCGTGTGGGCATCGGACGTGGCCGTGTTTGACCGGGTTCCAATGGATGTAATCGAAATGCGCCTCGAAATCGTCTTCATCTTCCAATGTATGCTCCCAATATCGCGGCTGCCAAATGCCGCGCCGCCGCTGACGCTTGCGACCCTCGGACACAACGTAATCGCTGCCGCCCATCGCCAACCATTGCTTGGTGAATTCCTTCTTCACCCAACCCCAACGCATAGGATACTCGCTGTCGCCCGGCGGTAACGACCAAATCGCGTGCAAATGATCGGGCAACAAGACAATCGCATTCACTTTAAACGGCCATTGTAAAATGCACCTTCGAAAAACACTGCCCAACAATTCAACCGCCACCGGATCAGAAAACAAACGCCTACGCCGATGTACAACCACTGTAAAGAAAAACGACCCACCCGGAACAAACGCTCGACGATAATTCGGCATCCAAGAATTCTACCGTAGGTCATGCTCCGCATGACAGATTGCTGTAGTTGAATCAGCGACATTCTTTACCGCAACGTAGTTCCATATCGTAGCCCAGGGTCGCGGTCTTCCGCGCACCCCTTGCCATCCCAGGGTGCGCGACTTCGTCGCGACCCTGGGCTCCGGCTGTGGGCTGGTCTCACGACCAGCCCACCTTTCGGACCGAAGGTTGACCCTGTTGTCACGGGCACTTACAGTAAAGTAACTGCATCTATTCCCCTTTTTTGCCGCCGGTCCATGCTCGCTAAACGTGTCATTCCCTGTCTCGATGTCAACGCGGGCCGCGTCGTGAAGGGGACAAATTTTGTCAACTTGCGGGACGCTGGCGATCCGGTCGAAGTGGCCGCTCGTTATGAGAAAGAAGGCGCGGACGAACTGGTGTTCCTGGACATCACGGCCAGCCATGAAGATCGCGACATCATGATCGACGTGGTGCGACGGACGGCCGAGCAGGTGTTCATGCCGCTGACGGTCGGCGGCGGGATTCGCACGATGGACGATATTCGGGCTTTGCTCAACGCCGGGTCGGACAAAGTTTCAATCAATTCCGCGGCCTGCAAAGATCCGCAGTTTGTCAGCGATGCGGCCCGACGGTTTGGCAGCCAGTGCATTGTCGTCAATATTGACCCCAAACGCGTGCAAAAAAACGGCACGGAAGTTTGGGAAATTCATATCAACGGGGGGCGAGTGCCGACGGGATTGGAGGCGGTTTCCTGGGCGAAAAAGGTCGAGGAATTGGGAGCGGGCGAGATTGTGTTGACCAGCATGGATTGCGACGGCACAAAAGACGGTTACGATTTAGAGATTACTGCGGCGGTGAGCGAAAGCGTTTCGATACCCGTCGTCGCCAGCGGTGGTGCCGGCAAGCCCGAGCATTTGGCCGACGCGATTACAATTGGCAAAGCAGACGCCGCGCTGGCCGCAAGCATTTTTCATTTTGGCGAGTACACGATCCACGAAACAAAACAGGTGATGGCCGATCGGGGAATTCCTGTTCGACTGTAAAAGTTTTTAGGTGTAGCTGCACTCGCCAGAGTGCGGACGAATTGTCGACAGAGCCCGCGTTCTGGCGAACGCAGCTACACACCTCCAACAAGAGGATCAATCCATGGCAACCGCCGCATCCGACAAGACAATTCAAGACAAGACCATCGTGGCTTCGCCGCCCACCGTCACACCCAAGAAAAAAGACCCGCTCGCCGGCGACCCGATGGCCGAACGGCTGGCTGCCAAGCTGTTGAAAAAGAAGGAGGCGTTGGAAGTTGACAAGATCTTTCGGGCTCTGGTCAAACTGGAAGGCTCCGACTTGCATCTCAAGGTCGGCCGTCCGCCAATGGTGCGGCTCAAGGGTGACATCAAAGAGCTAAATCGTCCTCCAATTCACGACGAGGAGATGGTGAATCTCTTGCTTCCCATGATGGACGATCGGAACCGCAAGATCTTTGAAGAAGAAGGCGGTGCTGACTTCGCGCATACTTGCGAAGTGGATGGAACGACATGGCGATTTCGTGTCAACATGTTGACGCAGTTGGGGAGGATTGGCTTGGTCGCCCGCCGGATTAACAATGATATTCCGGACTTCGAAGGATTGTTTCTGCCATCCTCGGTCGAGAGACTTTGCAATTACGACCAGGGTCTCGTTTTGCTCGCCGGGGTCACCGGGTCCGGTAAATCGACGACCATCGCGTCGATGCTCAACTACGTCAATCGCAAATATAAAAAACACATCCTGACGCTCGAAGATCCGATCGAGTTTGTGTTTACCGAAGAACAGTGTTTGATCAATCAACGCGAGATCGGCCAAGACGTGAAGAACTTTGGGATCGCCATGAAGCATGCCGTACGTGAGGATCCGGACATCATGCTGGTTGGCGAAATGCGTGATGAAGAAACGTTCATGACGGCCATCCATGCTGCGGAAACCGGTCACTTGGTTTATGGAACGATTCACGCGTCCAGTTGCTCGACCACGATCGGCCGTATTCTCGACTTGTTCCCCGAAGAAATGCATGGTGCGATTCGCAGTGCCATCGCATTTAACATGAAGGGCATCGTTTCGCAGAAATTACTGAAGACCATTCGCCCCGACGTGGCGCGTGTCCCGACCGTCGAAATCATGTTCTTCAACCCCATCATTCAGAAGTTGATTTTGGAAGGTGGCGATCACAAGCTCCCTGACGCCATTCGAATGGGTGTGGAAGAGGGCATGCAAGACTTTACGATGAGCCTCAAGCAGTTGATCGACGACGAGTTGATCGATCGACAGACGGCCTTCCAAGTGGCGCCGAATCTGGAGGCGCTCAAGATGTCGCTGAAGGGCATCGAAGTGAAGGCTCCGGGTATTTTGTAAGCTGCATCGAGACACAAGCCCGACGCGCAAGTCAGGGACACAATACGGCGTTGTTCCCTCGCTCGCGCATCGGGCTTTTGAGATGACTGTGAGAAAGCAATGAGTAACGACGAAGGATTAGCCCCGCATCAAATGGGCCCGCCGATTGAATTCAAGGCGGGAGGCGATAACTCGACGCAGTGCCAAGGCAACCTGATCATGGCCCGCAACTCGCCGGCATTTCCGCTGGTCAAGGAAATGATCGCCGATTCGATGACGAAGAACGCAGACGTCATCCTATTGGACTTCACCGCGCAGGCCGTCGGCATCCGCTACCAGATCGACGGCATCTGGCACAACATCGGGCAACGCGACCGGCAAAGCGGCGACGCCATGCTGGCCGTGATCAAGAAACTGGCCAACTGCGAACCCAACGAACGCCGGTTGAAGCAAGACGGCGAGTTTAAGCTGGAGTATCGCGACACGAAACTCAGTTGTTCGTTGACCAGCCAAGGTGTGCAAACGGGTGAGCGTGTGGTGCTGAAATTCGGCGGTCGGAAGATCAAACTCGAGACGCTCACCGACCTCGGCATGCGGGAAAAAATGATCGAGCGCATCAAAGAAATCCTGGACGACGAAACGGGTGGAGTATTTCTGGTGGCGTCCAAACCGGGCGACGGATTGACGACGACGTTTTGTGCGACACTGCGTACGGCCGATCGGTTCATGCGCGACTTCGTGGGACTGGAACCGGTCGCGGACCCGTTGCCCGATATCGAAAACGTGGCTATGCAACCCTTCGATGTGGAGCAGGGTGAGACGCCGGACAAGCTCTTGCCCTCGATGCTGTTGAAGCAGCCCGAGGCACTGGTCGTTCCCGATTTGACGAATGCGGAAACCATCGACATCCTTTGCGATCAAGCGGCCCAAGAGAAGATCGTCGTGGCCAGCGTGCGGGCCAAGGAATGCGTTGAGGCGTTGTTGCGCGTTTTGGCGATGAAGCCGAACGCTGAGAAATACGCAAGTGCGATCAAAGGCGTCCTGTTCGTGAAGCTAGTACGTCGGTTATGCGAAAAGTGCCGCCAGCCCTACCAACCGGCGCCGCAATTGATTCAACAGCTTGGTTTGCCGCCAGGCCGCGTCAGTGTTTTGTATCGCCAATGGCAACCGCCACCGCCCGAGCAATTAGTCGACGAAAAAGGGAATCCGATCCCGCCGCCCGTTTGTCCCGATTGTGGTAACATGGGCTACAAGGGCCGGATCGGTGTCTTTGAGTTGCTTTCGGTCAACGACCAGATTCGCGAAGTGCTGCTAAAACAGCCGCGCATCGATGCGTTGCGACAGGTCGCCAAGGCGAACAAGCATCGCACCGTCCGCGACGAAGGCATCGCCATGGTTGCCCGCGGCCTGACTGCCCTGTCCGAGATCCAACGTGTGCTCAAACAATAAATGATGTAAATGTCGGCATGGTTCAAAAAGGGGTCAGGTACCATTGTGCCAAGCACCCTGCGGGCCGTTCCGGCAATGGTACCTGACCCCTTTTTGAACCATGCTAAATGTCGAATCAACCACAACAACGCCAAGTTGAACTACCACCCGTTGCGTTTACCGCTGGTGGTGAGAACGACGAACTTCGTGACCAGAATCTGAAGAACGCTCAATCCATTCCCGGCTACGCCGATGCAACGCTAATGGTGGCCGACGCCATTAGCAAACGGGTCGACAACGTGCTGCTCGATTACACTGCGCAAGGCTGCACGATGAAGTACCAGATCGACGGCATGTGGCACGACTTGCCGCCGCGCGACCGGCAAAGCGGCGATGCCATGCTGGCGTCGCTCAAGTGCCTGGCAAATCTCGATCCCAACGAGCGTCGAGCCAAACAACAGGGCACATTCAAGGTTCAGTTTCAGAAAGTCAAAGGGCCTTGTACGCTGACCAGCCAGGGCGTGCAGACCGGTGAACGTGTGATGCTGGAAGTGGCCGGCGATCGTCCGCCGCTGACGACGCTGGAAGAAATCGGCATGCGCGAAAAAATGATCGAGCGGTTCAAGGAACTGGTCGAAGAAGACGGCGGAATCATGATCATTGCGGGGATGCCCAAGGGAGGCTTGACGACGCTTTGGTGCGCGGCGCTGAATGCCACGGATCGTTTCATTCGCGACTATGTTGGCGTCCAGCGAGCTGATTTCGAGGACCCGGAAGTTTTGAACATCCAACCGAACGTGTACGACGAGTCCGCTGGGGAGACAGCCGCCGGCGTGTTGAAGAAGTTGATTCTGCGCGAGCCGGATGCCTTTGTGGTGCCGGAGATTAAGGATGCGGAAACGGCTGGAATTCTGTGTGAACAAGCCACTTCCATGGGACGAACGGTGATCACGCGGATCCACGCCAAAAGCGCTGACGAAGCGCTGCTGCGAATGCTGATGGTCAAACCGCCGATCGAGCAGTTTATGCAAGCCGTGCGAGCCGTTGTCAATGTGCGAATGATCCGGCGTTTGTGTGACAATTGTAAGCAAGCTTACCAGCCGGCCCCCCAGATGTTGCAGAAGCTCGGCATCCCGGTGGGGCGAGTTCCCGCCTTCTATCGTCCCTGGCAACCGCCTCCGCAGCCCCCGGTCGATGACAAAGGAAATCCCATCCCGCAGCCGGTTTGTCCGCAGTGTCAGGGCCCGGGATATCGCGGCCGGACGGGAATTTTCGAACTACTCGTGGTCGACGATCGTATGCGACAAGTATTGACGCAACAGCCAAAATTGGATGTCCTGCGCCGTGTGGTCAAAGAGTCGGGACATCATTCGTTACAGGACGAAGGGATTTTGTCGGTCTGCCAGGGAAGCACGTCATTGGCCGAAATTCAACGTGTTATGAAACAATGAAAGGAGACAATGACGGATGACGAAATACTCAATGGCGAAGGAAATCCGAATGAATAGAAATGGAACACGCCAGCGCTTTTTAGCGCGGACTTTCGGGTTTCTTGCTTCGTCATTCATTCGTCATTGGGTGGTTCGTCATTCGGATTTTTTCAAATGTCGATGATCGAAAAAGAAGAAGCCATTTTTTCCTCGGACGATGCCGAGATCGTCGCGGAATATGCCGCGATGAGTAAGTTGTCGGTGGCGGCGCTGGCACTGGGGCTGTTCTCCCTTCTAGCCCTCATCCATTCACTCCTGCTTGTCGTGCCGGTGATCGCGGTCGTCGTCTCGTTCGTGGCGCTGTACGTCGTGAGAGCATCCGAGGACGAACTGTCCGGCCGCTGGTTGGCCCTTGCGGGGATGACGTTTGCCTGCCTGTTTGGATCGTGGGGAGCGAGCATGTTTTATACGCATGAAACGACGCTCTTCAATCAGGCGCGTAAGTACTGTGACGAGTGGCTCCAGTTGGTGGCCGATGGCAGGTTGTACGAGGCGTTCGAATTACATTTGGATTACGAGGATCGTGAGGCACCGAAAACCAATTTGGCCGGCGTCTACGAGGGCACCGAGCACGATGACCACGCCCACGAAGACATTGGAAGCGAAGGGCATGGACTCGGAACGCCATCCAAGGTCGCGGTATTCCATGAGTGGTGGGCGCAGTCACCTCGGCGCGAATTGGTCGAATTCGGGTCCACCGGAACGATCACCTTTTTGCACCCCCGGGCGAGTGATAAATACAACGATATGGGCACTGTGGCCGTCGATGAATTGCCACTTGATTACCGTCTTGACTACGAAGTGGATGGCAAGAAGAAATCGTTGACATTCGTCGTCATCATGAATCGGTTCAACTTCACGGGAAGATATGAGTGGTCGGTCGCGGAAGTCATCATTCCCAAGAAGAAATAGCCGCTAGCGGGCCAGCCACCAAACAAAAACGACCATCGACAAGAACATCAGGGCAACGACCAGGATGGGCACAAAGGCCGGCATGCCAAGCCGCCGAACACCGACGATCTCGGCACCGCAGTGCGGGCAGTTCTTGGGAATTGGCCTCGACAATGCTCCCCCGCATGGACACACGATTTTCTCTCTGATTGGCATCTGGCACCTTAATTCGTGGAACTTTTCGCCATCTCAACGCGTCTCTACGTCTGATTCGCCGGTAGTTCCTTGTTATCTATGAAAGGTCTCGATCATGCAACGCATCTCCAAAATCGCTTTTTCCCTGTGTCTCTCGCTGTTCGCTCTGCCGGTTTTTGCACAAGGTTTGCTGATTGTAGAGAACTCAGACAAAGCCGTCCCCTTGCCCCGGCCGATCATTCGCCCCCGGCCGCCGATCATCCACCCCCGGCCTGCGCCTCCCCCGGCGACTTACAAGATCAAGGAATTGACCGTCCAAACCAAGATCGAAGACCAGGTCGCCCGCACACAAGTCACGCAATCGTTCGTCAACACCGGCAGCCGTCAGATGGAAGTCTCCTTTGTGTTTCCGCTGCCTTACGACGGAGCGATCGACCGGCTGACATTCATGGTCGACGGCAAGGAGTACGAAGCCAAGTTGCTGGCCGCCGACAAAGCCCGTTCGATTTACGAAGGTTACATCCGGCGGAATCAAGACCCCGCGCTTTTGGAGTGGATGGGCACCGGGATGTTCAAGACCAGCGTCTTCCCGGTGCCTCCCGGCGCGGAACGAAAAGTAACGTTGCGATACAGCCAGTTGCTGCGCAAGGACCATCAACTGACGGATTTTCTCTTTCCGCTTTCGACCGCCAAGTACACTTCGCAACCGGTCGAGACGGTCAAGTTCGACGCGTCGATTCAAAGTTCATCCGAAATCAAAAGCGTCTACAGTCCCACGCACAATATCGACATCAAGCGTCCCAGCGAACATCAAGCGATCGTCAAGTATGAAGGCAAGAATGAAATTCCGACGACGGATTTTCGCCTCTTCTATGACACGGCGAAAGGATCGGTGGGCGCGAGTGTGCTGAGCTACAGGTCGGACGAATCGGAGGACGGCTATTTGCTGATGTTGGTCAGTCCCGAGATCAAATCCGAAACGGCCCAGCGGCCACCCAAGACGGCGGTCTTTGTCGTCGACCGCAGCGGCAGCATGAGCGGCAAAAAGATCGAGCAAGCCAAGGAAGCCCTGAAGTTCGTGGTCAACAATCTGCGTGAAGGAGATCTGTTCAACATCATCGCCTACGACAGCAGTGTCGAGTCGTTCAAGCCAGAGTTGCAGCGATACGGCAAAGAGTCGCGCGATGCCGCTTTGGGATTCATTGGCAGCATCTACGCCGGAGGCAGCACCAACATCGACGGTGCATTGGCAACCGCGCTGTCGATGATCCAAGACGACTCGCGACCGAACTTCGTGGTGTTTTTGACGGACGGCCGCCCCACGGCGGGTGAAACGAATGAGTCGAAGATCGTCGAAAAAGCCCTGAAAAACAACAATCTCAAGAGTCGCATCATCAGCTTTGGCGTCGGCTACGACGTGAACAGCCGCCTGCTGGATCGCTTGTCGCACGACAATTTTGGCCAGAGCGAGTTTGTCCGGCCTGACGAAGACATCGAAGCTCATGTGAGCCGCTTGTACAGCAAAATCAGTTCGCCCGTTTTGACTGACGTCGCGGTCAAATTTGAGTTCGACGAAGCCAAACTCGAAGAGGGTTCGCCGATCACGCGAGTTTATCCGCGTCAAGTTCGCGACCTGTTTGAAGGCGAGCAACTGGTCATTGTCGGCCGTTACAAGAAGAACGGCACGGCAAAAGTTGTCGTCACTGGCAAAGTCGGCACGAAGGAAACAAAACTTGATTTCCCGGCAACGCTGACCCGCGTCAGCATGGACGACTCTTACTCGTTCGTTGAAAAGCTCTGGGCCATGCGACGGATCGGCGAGATCATTGATGAGTTAGATTTGCACGGCAAGAATGACGAACTGGTCAACGAACTCGTCGCCTTGTCCACCCGGCACGGCATCTTGACTCCGTACACGTCGTTCCTGGCCGACGACATGGCGGCACCGGGCGACCTGTCCGATGCCCGCGGAAACTTCAATCGAGCCCGCCGCTCGCTGGAGCGTTTGGAAGAGGCCGAAGGTCAAGCTGGATTCGTGCAACGAGCGGAAAAGAAACTGTTGCGTGAAGCCGACAAGATTTCGGCGACAACCGCGCCTGCGTCGGCTGACGCAGCATCCCTCGCCACTCCAGGAAAGCCCGGCGCGAAAAACGACCACAAGTCATCCGGTTTATCCACCTTTGGTGGCGTGCAGGTCCGTGACATCGACACCGACGAAGTGCTCGTCACCGACGCGGTTCAAAGTGTTGGAAGTGAAACGCTGTACCGTCGCGGCAAGCTTTGGATTGCCGAGAATGCCAAGGAAGTGAACCTGGTCAAGGACAAGGAGAAGATCACGGACCTCAAACGATTCAGCGAAGCCTATTTCAAGTTGATCGCGGCGAACAGCATGTCCGAGAACGCCGTGCTGGCGCGGCAGCAGGAAGGCGAAGAATTGCTGATCAAATTGCGCGGCAAAGTTTACTTGATCAAATAGTTGGACCGCTTCCGCACTGGGCGATGTGTTGATCGAGTGCCAGTCGTCGCCACTCGAAGAACCATCGCCCGTGCGTTTTGATGTCAGAACAATCGCGGGGTACGGGTTCCCCAAGCTACCTGACGCCAACGACACTGAAGACTCGGAAGGTGAACCCCAGTAATGGCCTGTCTCCCGAAGCAACTCGGCGTGATGCACAATCAGGGATTGAGGATAGCCTCGACCCTTCGGAATAACCTTTTTCTAAGTATCTCCGACAGGATTCGAACCTGTAACCTTCGGCTCCGGAGGCCGTGGTTGTGTCTGTTGGGACACTTATAATTGCGAGGTCTAAACTATTGCTATCGTGCTGGTTACGCTGCAAACTTCTTGCCAGTCGCACGCACAACGATTTCTATGTTTTACTAGATCTTCCAACTCAATCCACTGGAAGCGTACCACCCGAATCATGCGCGTTCTTCGCATTTGCTGCTTGGGCAGCGCGTTGTCCGAGCCACGACGAATTGCTCGTCAAGGAATTGGTCGGCAACGAGAATCACTAAGAAACACCGCAAGTTAGCCATTCCGAATAGCGCCGATCCTCAGATCTCGAACGCTTGTGTGTGGGATCTCAAGAATTGAACCTACTGATTAAGAGTTCAATGTCCCAAGTTGCACTCTGTGATTATTCTTGGCACAAAAGTGTTTTGCCACCAACAGGTTACACGGCTTGAACATTCCTTCGGTCGCTTGAACCGATTTGTAAATTGTACCGTTATTCTAAAAGAGTACGAAGGATTCCGTGACAGGTTCAAGCCTTCCCTTTTCCAAAGACGTTCCACCCGTTCGTGGTTGACTCTCCAGCCTTCCTGGCGAAGCAATTCTCTGACGCGACGATATCCGTAACGACCATACTGCGTGGCCAAACGAATCAAGTCGCGGACCAATCGTGGTTCGTCCTCAGGAACATGCGTCTCACGCCGCTATGTCGAGCGTGGTTGACCCAACACTCGGCAAGCTCGACGCTCGGATACCACGACACGTCCCAAGGCATCACCGCCTCTGCCAGCAAACGTTTGAGGCGTGCGTTCTCATTCTCCAACTCTTTCAAACGCTTAGCTTGATCGACTCGCATTCCCCCATAGTCCTTGCGCCAGCGGTAATACGTCTGCTCGGCGATACCCAGCTTCTCACACGCCCGCGATCACATCATCGCCGAGCCGACCTGGGTGATCGGTCCACGGGCGGTCATCCGCACGAAGGACTACAAGATTGCGATGAAGATTCGCCCGCGGAACGGCCACACGATGACCGCGGCTACTGCAGGGAAGGATTTCAAGTGGGCAATCACCGCCGACCTGAAGGACATTGAACTCACGCTATTCGATCTCAACGCTGATCCGGACGAGCATAACAATCTCGCCTTCGACGCGCGATACCGTCCGGTCCTGGACGCGCTGCGTACGAAGTTGCAGAACATCGTTCTCGGCGATGGACACGTGGAAGTGGCCTGGACGAAAGCTGGATACGATCGCGTCCATCACAGCAACTTCGCGTCTGGAGCCGACGACGGCCGTTTGAAAGTCCCCGCGCCTGTGACGGCAAGTAAACGATAATCAGACGTCCTATTCCCGGTACTTTGCACGATAAGCGGCCGGAGTTATCCCGAGGTGTTTGCGAAACTGCTTCGTAAAGGCGCTCTGATCGCAGAACCCGAATTCATCACTGATATCCGCCAGTGAGCGGTCAGTTTCGCGAATGACTGCGGCGGCGGCCTGAACTCTGGTGCGTATCAGGAATTGCTGAGCGTCAATTCCCAGAGCATTCTGAAAGAGTCGGTTCAGATGTCGCGGAGTGATGCCGACATGGCGTAATTGTCTAGCGTCTTATCCCCCAAGGGAAACTGGTAAGAATTACTGACGTAG
>CAYFJO010000156.1:0-22498 GCA_964343305.1 uncultured Pirellulaceae bacterium
TGCCTGTCCCCTTTTTGAAACACACCTTTTGCCGGGACGGCCCGTAGGGTGCTCTGCACAACGGTACCTGACCCCTTTTTGAACCATGCCAAAATAAGTGAGCTTTACACAATTTAGATATCAATCGACAATTCCGGCGGTCACGGATGGCTGCCAAGCGGTTGTTCGCATTTTGAGTGCTGATATCTAAGACGGACCGAATGCTATGTGGGAAAAACTCCGCGTCGTCTTTACGATTCCCGAACTTCGCACCAAGATCCTGTTTACGCTGGGATTGTTGGCGATTTATCGAATTGGTTGGCAGATTCCCCTTCCCATCGTCAACCAGCAGGAAATGGGCACGATGGGTGATGGCGGCGGGCTGGCTGCATTCTTTCAACACGCTTCCGTATTCGCGGCGACCGATTTGAGTCGGGCCACGATTTTCGGTTTGGGCATCATGCCCTATATCTCCGCTTCGATTATCTTCCAGTTGCTGGGCACGGTTTGGAAGCCGATCGAAGAATTGCGCAAAGAAGGCGAAACGGGCCGCAAGAAGATCAATGAATACACTCGGTATCTGACCGTTGTGTTGTGCCTGGTGCAGAGCACGGCTTACGTTTGGTGGTATTTGATGTGGGTCCCCGACAATGCCGGATCAGGTGCAACGCCGCCAAGAATTGACAGTGCTTTCCTAAGCGGGAACACCTTAGGAATTGGTTGGCAAGTTACCGCGATCTTTACGATGACTTGCGGCACGATTTTCTTGATGTGGCTGGGTGAGCAAATTGACGAGTTCGGCATCGGCAACGGCATCAGCCTGTTGATTATGGCCGGTATCTTGGCTCGCATGCCAGGTGCGATGTGGAATTTGATTTCAAACGCCAAGTTTGAATTGGTCGGCATCTCGCAAGGTCGCACGGGGGTCGAGACGCTCATTGTTCTCATCTGCCTGTTTGTTTGCGTGGTTGTGGGCGTGGTGTTTATCACGCTTGGGCAGCGTCGAATTCCGACGCAAAGTGCCAAGCATGTTCGCGGTCGCCGAGTTTACGGTGGCACCCGCCAATACTTGCCGCTGCGAATCAATCAAGCTGGCGTTATGCCGATCATTTTTGCGAGCAGTTTGTTGATGTTGCCGTCCCTGTTGTTTAACTACCTGGCCAGCTTTGCCGGAAACAATTGGTTTGGCAGCATAATGACGTCGTTGTCCAGCATGTTCGGCAGCAGTTCGTCCTTCATGTACAACATTCTCTATGTCGGCATGATTTATTTTTTCTGCTACTTCTGGACGGCAATCACGTTTAACCCGAAAGAAATGTCCGACAACCTGAAGGACAATGGCACGTTTATCCCAGGATACCGACCGGGCAAGCGAACGGCTGATTACATCGAAAAGGTGATGGTGCGAATCACGTACGTGGGTGCCGGTTTTTTGGCACTGGTCGCGATCGTGCCGACGATTGTCTCCGGGTCGTTGGGTGTAGACATGACTGTGGCTAGTTTTTATGGTGGTACAGGACTGTTGATCGCGGTCAGCGTCGCGTTCGATCTTGTACAGAAAATCGATAGTCACTTGGTCATGCGAAACTACCGCGGACTGTTGGAAGGGTAACGAAAGCACCTACTCGCGCGAGGTGTCCAATGTTCATTGTCTTTGTTGGACCGCCGGGTGCCGGCAAGGGTACTCAGGCCGAACGTCTGATTGACTATCTCACGATTCCTCATCTTTCCACGGGCGATATGTTGCGCGCTGCGGTTGCCGCGGAAACACCATTGGGGCTGAACGTCAAGGAATGTATGGAAGGCGGCAAGCTTGTGCCGGACGACGTTGTCACAGGCATCGTTTGCGAGCGGATTGCCGAGCCGGATTGCCAATCGGGATGTTTGTTCGACGGCTTTCCACGCACGATCACGCAAGCCGAATCGCTTGACCAGTTTCTCAACAAACGTGGCACGCCGCTCAATCTTGTCTTGGAATTGGCCGTCGAAAAAGAGGAACTGATGAGCCGCCTGCTGGCACGCAAGCGACCGGACGACACGCCCACGGCGATCGAAACACGCCTCGATGCGTACGGGTCGCAGACAACGCCATTGTTTGACTATTATCGTGGCCACGGGTTGTTGAAAACGGTCGACGGATTGGGCACGGTTGACGAGATATTCGATCGAATCAAGCAGGTAGTGGACGGCGACCAATGACGATCCGCTGGTCCGATCTAGCCTCCAGTGATGCTCCGTTTCGTACGCTGCGTTCGCCGCGTGAGATTGGTTTGATGCGCAAGCCGGGGTATGCAGTCTGGAAGGCTCACCAAATCGCCGCCGAGATGATTCGGCCTGGAATCACCACCGGTGAAATCGACGCGGCCGTGGAAAGGCATTTCAACGAAATCGGCGCGATTCCACTCTTCAAAGGATTTCCTGGCGAAGTGCCCTTTCCCGCGGTCACCTGCATGTCAATCAACGAAGAGGTCGTCCACGGCATCCCCGGAAAACGTGTGCTCAAGGAAGGTGACATTCTCAGTATCGACACGGGCTGCAAAATCGGTGGCTGGTGCGGTGACGCGGCGGTGACTCATCCCATCGGAGAGATTTCCGCCGAGTGTCAAAAACTCTTGGACATCACTAAGGGAGCATTAGACCTGGCAATTGACCTGATGGGCACCAAGTCGAAATGGAGCGAAGTCGCGCGGGAAATGGCAACGTATGTGCGAGATGCAGGATTCTCGGTCGTCGAAGATTTCGTTGGTCATGCAATTGGTCGCGAGATGCACGAACGGCCGCAAGTCATGAACTATTACGATCCGGAGAAGTTCCACGACGGCGGTGAGTTTGACCTGCGTCCTGGCGTTGTCATCGCGGTCGAACCGATGGTCAACGTCGGCACGCACGAAGTCAAATGTTTGCCGGATCATTGGACGATGGTCACGAAAGATCGCAAGCCAAGCGCCCATTTCGAGCACACCATTGCGATCACCAAAGATGGTCCGATCGCGCTGACCGGCCCACCTCGGGACGGCGAAGATCTTTCTTAGACCGTTAATCGACTTCTTCGATTTGCGGTTTTCGATGTGGAGTCGCTCTATGTTCTCGTTAAGAAAACCATCCGAAGCCCGGATCATTCAGTATCTCCTGGACCAACGAGACCAGCCGTTTTCGTATGAAGAGGTCGGCATCACAAGATTTGGCTCGGCCAGTGGCTACATTACGGATCACGAGCGCGTGACGTTGGGGCACGGAGCAGATGTCTTTGCAAGTGCCAAGGACGCGGTGATGAAATGGAAGATGTTTCCCGAGGAAATGGTCGAATTGTTCTGGCCGGACAAGCCGATCGAAGTTGGCGTGGTGGTCGCATTTTTGGCGCGCGGCGCGGGACTCTGGACGCTGAATCCATGCCGCATCGTTTACTTGATTGACGGACAAGACGACGACGTGCACCGATTCGGATTCGCCTACGGCACGTTGCCCGACCACCTTGCGCGTGGCGAGGAGAGGTTTTGTGTGGAGTGGAATCGAGAGACGGACGAAGTCGTCTATGATCTGCTCGCCTTATCGCGTCCCCAGCATCCCCTGGCCTGGCTCGGATACCCAATCGTGCGTCGAGCACAGGCGAGATTCCGCCGGCTCAGCGGGCAAAGCTTGTGCAACGCGATCGGTCGCAGCGCGGTGACATTGGCCTGAGACTCCATCAACATCACATCCTTTTCTCCGCTTTTCATCGCTTATTGGCATTGTGTCACCGAGTCATGGTAGGTTCGACAGCCAGCAGCTTAATAACTCAAATCGTCGCTTCGGCGTCCGTCCTGAGTCGCTGGCGGTAGTATTTCAATCCCGGGAAGAAAAAGCACGCCGCGGAGACCGTGCCGAAAATCAAGTGGGCGACGTCTGGCCAGCGGGCCATGAGAAATGCTGTCGCGAACAATGCCGCCGCCTGGATGTAAAACGAACCGGATAGGATGCCGCCTTTCACAAAGAACACCATCGCTCCGATCAGCGCCAACACGGGCGAAAGTTGTAGCTCGGGCAAACCGAGTTGCCATTCAACGAGGAACAACAGCGCAATGGCAATGGTGCTGGCACCCCACACGTGTGCGATTTGCCGTTCCACGAATGTCACCGGACCCATTCGTCGGCGGAGAAACCAGAATACAAAGGCCCACGTCCAAAATCCGGCCGTCCAGAGGACGAGATAGTACCAGCGCTTAATTTCGATTCCTTCGGCATGTTCGGAGATCCAAAACAAGACGTTGGTCAACAGACAGGCACTAAACAACACCAGGCTGTGCCACATCCACAGCAAGCCCCAATTCTCCAAGACGGTTGCATGGTGTGTTTCTCGAAATAGCCGAGCGATCACTTGTGTGAGTTTAAAACTGCGTGCCGCAATGGGCTCGTCTTTGCTGAATGCTTCGAGATCTTCGGCCAATGCACGCGCGCTGTCGTACCGCAGATCCGGTGGTTTTTGCAAACACCGCAGCGCGATCATTTCCAAATCGCGATCGACTCGCGGATCGAGAACGCGCGGCGGCACGGGGTCCTGTTCCAGCACTTTGAAAACAATGTCCACCGGCGAATCCGCTTGGAACGGCGGTTGTCCCGTCAGCATGTGATAGAGCACGGTGCCCAAGCTATACACGTCGCTGGCCGGACCGACTTCGCCGCGCGCACCGGCGGCTTGTTCCGGTGCCATGTAGGTTGGCGTGCCCAGCACCGCGCCGGATCTCGTCAGGTTGACGGGCTCGGAAATTTGTTTGGCGAGTCCAAAGTCGGTGATGTGGGGATTCCCGTCGTCATCGATCAAGATGTTGGATGGTTTCAGGTCGCGATGCAAAACGCCGTGGCGATGGGCAAAGTGAATCGCGTCGGCAGCCATGCGGATGATTCGCGCGGAATTCTTCTCGTCGAGAGAACCGTCGGTGAGCATTTCGGACAGCGTCGTGCCTTTGACGTACTTCATGCAGAAGTAGGGTTGGCCATCGTGCTCGCCGACTTCGTATACGGGCACAATCCCAGGATGATCCAATTTGGCGGCAGCTTTGGCTTCCGCTTGGAAACGGTCCAAGTCCGCATCGGATGCCAATCGCCCGCGCAAAATCATTTTCACCGCGACGTCACGATTGAGGCTGGTTTGCCGAGCAAGGTAAACCACGCCCATGCCTCCCTGGCCAATCTGCTGGAGCAATTCAAAGTCGCCGAATCGGCAGGGCAATTCGAACCGGGCAACGGGGGCATGAGCGATCGAAGAGCCCGATCCGCTGTGGCTGTGACTGCCCGCGGCATCGGCGACCATCGCCGTTCCCAGCAATTGACGCAGTTCATCCGCGATGTCGGGGTTTGCCGTACAGACGTCCTCCAGGTCGACATTCTCGCCGCGCTGCTGCCGGTCGGTTAGCTCGGACAACATTAATGCGAGTTTTTCGTCTCGGCTGGTGGAATCGAGAGATTGTGTATTGTCGTTGGGCACTGTTTTCCTGATAATCCTCCGTTCACTTGCCACTAAACTCGATTATACAAAGATGCTCCAATTCACCATTGGGTGGCCCGCCGTTGATGTTGACAGGTCGTTTGACTATTAGAATCGACATCATCTCGCTGACTTTCATGATTTGACAGAAATCTCGTTTTTTTTGGGGGACAACGTCTTGCGAACGGCAGAGAGATTTGGATTAGGTTATACTTTGGCAGTATCGAACACCATGAAGTTGTCGTATTGAATAGCAAGAGGACGGAAGTTTGTTGGCATTCAACCCCATTCCGCTGAGCGGGATTTGCGAACCTGCAAGTTGTTTTTCGCACCTGCTCGCGGCCCTTGTCTTTGCTGGCCTTGCCATCCAGTTGGTGCGCCGTGGACGGGGAAGCACCGAGCGATGCATTGCCCTTTCGATCTTCGCATTTTCCGTCGTGTTATTGCTCATCGTCAGTGGCATTTATCACATCTTTCCGGTCAGCTCCACGACTCGCCAATTGATGGTTCGACTCGACTCGGCGGCTATCTTTCTGCTAATTGCCGGAACGTACACACCCATGAAAGTCATCCTTTTCAAAGGCCAAGGACGCTGGCGATACTTGGCATTGATTTGGGGACTTTCGTTAGGTGCCATGATTTACAAGACGTTCGTCTTCGACGCTATCTCACGCTGGATGAGTTTGTGTTTGTATTTGGGGCTGGGTTGGATCTCGCTCTATTCGTGTTATTTTTTGGTTCGTAAATATGGGCTTCGTTTTATCGAACCGGTGGTGCTGGGTGGAATCTGCTATACCATTGGCGGCTTGTTAAACTTGTTTCGCACACCGACCATGGTTCCGGGCGTTATCGGTCCGCACGAAATCTGGCACTTCTTTGTGATCGCCGCACTCGGCTTCCATTGGCACTTTGCCTACCAGATCGCGAAGGGCGAAGAACACGTGAGTGTCTTGTCTCAATCATGCGGCAAGATGGTTGTTTCAGAATGAAATGAACACGATACGGACCAGGACCACGTACCTGGAGATGCGTACTCCGCAGACCCGCCACGCAGAGCTTCCTTCATCGAACGTGGTTGTCCGACGCCTGGTCACTCCGTCGGTCAACGAATACCGCGAACTCTATCGCGGCGTAGGCGAACAGTGGAATTGGATCGACCGTCTTTTGATGGATGATGACGAGCTGAAACAACTCATCACAAGCAAACATGTCGAAATCTATGTGCTGCAAGTCGATCGACAAGTTGCGGGATTCGCTGAGTTGGACCGTCGCAAGCGTGACGAGATTGAGTTGGCCTACTTCGGATTGCTGCCAGATTTCATCGGGCGCGGCCTAGGCAAGTTCTTTATTCAATGGACGATCAACCAGGCATGGTCCTATCAACCGTTCCGTTTCTGGCTGCACACCTGCGATCTTGATCATCCCGCGGCATTGACGAATTATCTCAAGGCTGGTTTTGAGATCTACGATGCGAAGATGGTGGAGCAGGTGGTATCGGAATAATTTGTCACCGATTTGGTGAGCGTTGACCAACCAGTTACTGTCGTATCCAGGACGGAAAGGAACTCAACGAATCCAGGGACACCAGTTCAGACTAGAGAACTTCGCTGGTCAGCAAATCGGCGATCTTGGGGACAAACTCCAAGTCGCTGGTAAGGCAAGGATGCTTGAATTCCTCGAAGTTGCCTCGCTCGGACGTCCGCATCTTACGGTAGGCGTGCCATGTGCCGGTCGGGATCTCTTGAACGGCGAGTGGAATCAAGCGGCCCGATTCCAGCTTCTCGCCGTATTCGAGATTCAATTGCTTTAAATGGTGCTCTACGCGACGGGCCAGTTCGACGTTGTTGCGGTTCCCAACATGCTGCTCTAGCAACATCACGTATCCTGGCCGATCGTCCTTGATGACCGGTGCAATAGTGAAACTTTCGACTTCCAGGTCTAGTTCCGAATAGCTGCTTTTGACGGCCGACACGACTTGGAATTCACTCAACTTCTCTCCTGTGAAACTGGAGAAATTCGCACCCTTGTTCAGGAACTGAAGGACCGGTGCCTCCCCCTCAAAGTCGACGCAACGCACGACGTCGTGAATGTTGTAGCGGTACAAGCCGCTCGACGTGGTCAACAAGATGAAGTAGTCCTTGCCCTCCTCCAACTCGTGGGCTTCCAACACGGTTGGCTGCTGCGAATCCATTTCGTCGTGCGGGATGAATTCGTAATAGTGCCCGGCATAGTCCAAGATGCCAGCGCTTGTTCCATCCTGGATTGGAATCGTCATTCGCCCTTCACTGGCCGACAACCCGTGATCACGCATCGACGTCTCACCGTAAAACTCTTTCAACAATGGCAAGTACACTCCGACCGAACCGCCCATCCAGACAGCCAACATTGAAATTGGCCAAAAGTCGCGCGGATAAAGTGTGCCAGTGCGCTCGATGACTTTTTCCAACTCGTGGGCGCGGGCGGGATTCTTTCGGCCGGTTGTGCTGCGCAGCGCCTCTCGCACTTCTTGGGGTATGTCGATTTCACTCGAAAGCGTTCCATCTCGGATGTCACGAATGAGCGACTCACTCCGCGCGTCGGCCATACGGGCAAATTCCAACAACGTGCTCGGGTTGGCTGTGATGATCATCCCGACCCGTGTTGTCATCGATATCCGGAGGGCGGTGTAGTGTTTTGCCGCGGCGTTGTCGATACGTATGGCATATTTTGGAAGGCCGAATGCGGGCTTCGTAAACCAAGGTGCCAATTCGGTCGCCAGCCCGCTAATGTTGCCACAGGGAACACCAGAAGGGGTGTCGAACTGACGCCAGTTGCTGGCGAGTTTGAGCGTCTTCACACCCATAAGATGACGGTGATCGTTGTACGTTCTGGCGCCCCAGATGTACCAGCTCCGCCGATATTCTTCAAAGAACTCGCGCGTCACCGGGATGTACTTCGACTTATTGGTGGTGCCCGATGTCAGGGCGAACATCAAAAGCTTTGTGCCTGGCGCAAACATCGCTTCGACGTCGCCATTTTTGACGCGTTCGATATAGTCACGAAAGTAATCATAGTCACTGATCGGCAGATGGCGTCGGAAATCGTCGACGGTACGAATGTCGGCAAAACCATGTTGTCGTCCAAAGTCGCTGTCGACATTGCGTCGCAGTTTGGCCATCAATACGTCGCGCTGAATCTGTCTCGTGTTTGCCGCGCGCGCCAGGAACCTTTTGACGGTGCGGTAATAGAACGGACGAGCCATGTGATAGATGACGTGATACACTTTCTCGAATACTCCTCCGCGATCAATAAATCCACCCGGTGCCGTGGCTGGCGGGCGAAACCAGACTGACAGTATGGCGAAGAGCCGCGCATCGACAAAGGGGCCGCGCAGACTCCCTTTCTCACCGCTAACGATTTGCCGCCCGAACGAGTAGGACGGGCGAATAGTTAGATCTTTCTCAAGCAGATTTTTCCGACCGCCTTCAATCAGCCCAGACCTACCACGTGCCCACGGCTTCCTTGGCGTCAGATTTCATGGCTTGGATGATGGTGTAGTAGTGGTAGTGCATCGTGATCTTGATGATGTAATGCAGCCACAGATGTGGCTCGAAGGGGCGAGTCCGCACGAGTCGCCAAAAACGTTTCTTGTAGGTCGGGATCAGGTCACGTTCTGGAATCTCGCGCATCACGCGGCGATACAAATAAAGGGTCTTTGCGATGTTGCCTACACTTCGCTTCCACCAGGCAAACATGCGTTTGCGCCAGAAGGGCAGCGTGTGCGTCTTGTATTTGAAGCGTCGATTGATGTACAGCTCATCGATGCGATCGAAGTAGGCATCCGGATCATACGCTTTTTCCATCACGCTCACGTAGCCATCGAGCAACTGCTCGCGGCCCAACTTCAGTGGGATGACGTTTGTGCCGTAATCGGAATAACTCTCGGTGTCGTCGATGCGGCCCGCTTCCTTGAGACGATTGTACAACGGTGTCGTGGGAATGGCGTGGAGGATGCCGATCAGGGAATGCGCGATGCTCATTTCCTTGATGTACTCCGGCATAATTTCGAATGAGGTTTCGTCATCGTGGTCGAAGCCGAGGATCATGCCACCCCACAGCTCGATGCCGTGGTCCTGGATGCGGCGAATTCGTTCCATGACGGTGCCGTCCTTGGGACGCACGTTTTGAAACTTCTTGGTTTCCTTGAGCGCTTCTTCGTTGGGGCTTTCGACCCCGACAAAGCAAGCCTGGAAGTTGGCCTCGCCCATTAACTGCATCAATTCTTCGTCTTCCGCCAGATCCAACGATGCTTCGCTGAACAGCGTCAGCGGGTAATTATGTTCCTGTTGCCATTTGACGATTTCGCGCAGAATCGGCTTGATGCCCTTCTTGTTTCCAATCAGATTGTCATCCACGACAAAGACCAACCGCAACGGCGTCTTCAGAAAATTGTCCAACTCCGCGATCACTTGCTCTTTGGTCTTCAATCGCGGCTTGCGGCCGAAGGTGATAATGATATCGCAGAACTCGCATTGATAGGGACAGCCTCGCGAGATTTGCATACTGCCATACGTGTAGTATTGCGTCTTGATGAGGTCGATACGTGGCGCGGGGACCTTGGTCATGTCCGTCTTGTCTGCCTGCGTGTAGCGATCCTTGTGTTCACCCCGTTCCCATTCTTCAACGAATACCGGCCACGTTTCGTCGGCTTCGCCAATGAAAATCACGTCGGCCATGTCGTCGAAGATGTGCTTCTCGACGGTGACGTAAGGTCCGCCGACCACGACAAACTTGTCGCGCTCACGTAGCTCTTCAAGGATCTCTTCCATCCGCCTGCGTTGGACACACATTCCGGTCAGACAAACCATGTCGGCCTTGGATACAACTTCCCAGTTGATCGCCTCAGCGTTTTCGTCAATCAAAGTGACATCGTGCCCCTCGGGAGTCAGGGCGGCAAGCAATGGAAGTGCCGCCACGGGAAGGGTCGCTCGTTTGCCCATGAGCGGGACACTGTGTTCTAGACCCCAGAAAGAAATATCAAACTTTGGACTGATGATCACGATGTTGGCCATGGTGATTCCCATTTTCTGAAATGAAAAAACTTGGTCCGACCAATTCTCAAGCACACTGCCGTGTTCTTGCTAAACAACTCAAACGCCCCATGTTAATCGAGTACCCAATATAACACCACCAAGAGAAATCAGCGAGACGCATTTTTTCTCAAAATTTGCGTCGATTCTGCATCAATGAGTCTGATTACGCAGTGATTGCGTCCGTGGAAACCGTTCGACTGGCAATCGCCTCTTGGATGGATAGTTGGACATTCCACACTAATCCAAAACACCGCATCGTGCAAATCACAACCCAACTCTGGTCGAATTGCCACCATTTGACCAGGTCCTGTCGTAACGCGCGGCCGATTTACTTCCTTTCTTTCGGGTCGCCTTTGTATTGCACGGTCAGTTTACACTTGGCAGCGCTTGCCGCATCGAAGTTGGTAACTTTCAGCGACCAGTAACGATCTCCGATTGCCGTAAGATCGTCGGCGGAGATGTCGATCGCGATCTTCAGCGGTTCACCAGCCTTCGCGTCCTTGCGAGTCCAATGAAGTCGATTGTGTTGGCCCATAAACAACATCATCATACTGCCCGAGCCCGAGTGTACGAGCGTTGCGGAAAACTTGGTTGGCTCGTCGAACTTGAAGTGGAACGTTTTGCCGAAGAGTTCTTTGGTTGAACGGCCTTTGGCCAAGGGAAATTCGTGCACCCCCGGCGCCAGGATCTCGAACGAACCAACCGAAAAAGGCTTCTGCTCTTGTTTCAGCAAGGCAACCGCAACGTCGCGAATGACCGTACGATATTCCTCCGACCAGCCATCTGGGTGCGAGGAAAGTCCGACCATCACATAGTTTCCCTGGCGAACGATTGGGGCATAGTTCGAATCGCCGACGAAGCGAGCAATCACATCCACCTGTTGAGTCAACTCACTCTTCGCGGGAATGTACATCCCAAAGTTATCGGCGGGCCGGGCTTCCTTGTAAGGTGTAATCGTGCCGGTCGCGTGCTTCATGCCCAACAATTGATTGGTCTGAACTTTAACGTCCGGCAGTCGTCGGGAGAAGTGGGCACAAGCGCCGCCATTAATCCGCAGCCCAAGGGCGCCGAACAACTGTGCCACGCCATAGTCAATTCCGATCACCTTCCGATTTTTCAAAGCCTTGAGTTGCTTGTCGGGAATCGCGGCGCGGGAACGTGGCATGACCAGCAGCAACACTCCCGCGTCGGAAGCGATCGCATCGTCGATCGACTCGAAAGATTCGGCGCCGCGCATCGTCTCGTTTCCGCTCAGCAACTTCAGCAACGACTTGGTGAATGAGGCGTCTTGATTGGCGACGAAAACTCCAAATCCGAGCTTTGCGTCGTCAGCCCTTGCTTTGGAAGGAGTTGCAAGAGCGAGCAGGATTGGAATTGCAAAAAGGACGCTTGCCGCAACTCTCCTGAGACGATTGGTCACATGCATGATTCTCTCCTCAAGACAAGACCACAAGAGACACAAGACTCGCTTGCGTTCATTATGCCTTTTCTGTCAACCGCCAGCAAACCACCGCAGTGTGAATTTACACCAGTCCGCACTCAGAAAACGAAATCCACCTGGATGCAGTGCCACACCGCCCTACGTAAGTTTGAGCATTTGAGGAAACTCGGACGCATACCACGACCGCAGTTTCTCAATGTCGTCGTGTGTCACCGAAACGTAGGGGCCGCGACTTCGCATGCTGGTTTGCAGAAAGCCGCTGGCCAAGCCGCCCAAGCGATCGAATGCCGTGTCGGTGTACCCGCGCGTTCCGAACTCATCATGAAGAAAAGCGACCAGTTGGGAAACCGGTTGTGACTGTTCCTTTACAGACTCCCAATCGCCCGCTTCGACCGCTCGCCAAAGTGCCAAACACACTTGCGGGTTCCAGTAGACCATCGAACTGCAACCACCTCTCGCGCCACAGGGGCCAAGTGTTTGCCACAGACTCTCGCCAACGAATACGTTCACCAGCTTGGACAGTGCTCGGCAACCGTCCTCCGTCGAACCGATTGTGCCTGCGTTCGCTTTGACCATCAAGTAGTTGGGAAGTTGTTCGTGCAGTGATCGATGTTGCTCGATGGAAAGTGTGACTTTGCAACGAGTGGTTTCGTAAACCGAAAGCGGCATGTTGTCCGCGGCGTTTGAGACTTCACGGAAAAGCGTGTCAATGCCTTGCCGATCGACTTCCATCCAGAAAGGAATCGTGACCTGGATGGCGTCGGCCCCAATCTTGGCCGCGAATTCGGCTCGTCGTTGTGCGCCCAGGGTATAAGTTGACGAACAGCCAATCATGGCCGGTGTGTTGCGAGCATGGCACTCTTCCACAGTGGCTCGTGCGATCGCTTGAAACTCGTCGAACTCCATTGCATAGAACTCGCCAGTTGTGCCACCGGTGTAAACGCCCGGCACACCCGCATCGCAACAGCGGGCAATGTCGGCTCGATAAGTCGTTTCGTCCAGGCGATCGTCATCCGACCAGGAGACGGGAAGCCCGGCCCAAGGACCGCTGAAGTTGTCTCGTGTCAACATTTGGTGACCTTCCTAGCTGTTTTGCGCGGGACGCGACACGCACACGTGGCCCACCGCACAGTCCATGATCAATGAAAATCATTTCCGATTATTTGCTTAGTTGAGTGATTCCCGTTTCGAGTGCCGTTATCATATTGGCAGCCAAAGGACACTGCAATGAAATCCTTCGAACGGTATTGTTCCCATTTGCTGTGTTCGGCAACTCACGAACAAGAGTGTCCGTGCCACGTTCAAATTGCCCGTTCCACTACATCCATAATGGAGGACGTTATGACTAAATTAATCCCTTCTGTTTTCTGCCTCGTTTTGACACTTGCGTCATGGCAATTCGTTTCGTCGGCTGAACCTGTCACGCTGGACAACGTCGTAAAACCGGCACCCAACAAGCCGGACGAGCCTATTGCGGTTGAATTTTCTTTGAATGCGGCCGCTAACTTTCTCGACTCGGCATCGCTTCAATGGCAAAAGCAAAGAAAGTGCATGACCTGTCACACAAACTATGCCTACCTTTTTGCACGACCAGGTATTTCAAGCGACGTTCCCGCGCATCGGGATGTGCGTCGCTTTGCCGAGCAACTCGTCAGTCAGCGATGGAAGGAAAAGGGGCCTCGATGGGACGCTGAGGTAGTCGCGACCGCAGCCGCTTTGTCCTTCAACGATGCCGCAACAACCGGAGAACTTCATTCGGCAACGCGTGAGGCACTCGATCGGATGTGGACGGTGCAACGAGAGGACGGAGGTTGGGACTGGCTCAAATGCGGCTGGCCACCGATGGAATCGGACGACCACTACGGCGTCACATTAGCCGCGATCGCCGTCGGCGCCGCCCCCGACGACTATGCCAAAACCGAGGCGGCCCAAAATGGAATTAAGCAAATCCGCAAGTATCTGACGAACAATCCCCCACCAACCCTTCACCACCAGGCGATGCTTGTGTGGGCCGGAAGCTACGTGGACGGGCTGATTTCACAGCAAGAGAATAAAAACAGCATTGAAAAACTTCTCTCGCTGCAGAAGGAAGACGGCGGGTGGGCGCTGGCCACGCTTGGCGATTGGAAACGCTCTGACGGCAAGCAGCAGGACTTTGAGAAGAGCGACGGTTACGGCACCGGGTTAGTAATCTACACGCTTCGACGCACGGGAATGTCCGCGGATTCTTCGCCGATCCAAAAAGGTATCCATTGGCTGAAAACGCACCAGCGTGAAAGCGGTCGTTGGTTCACCCGTTCGCTGAACCGAGACAACATGCACTTCATCTCTCATGCAGGCACGGCCATGGCGGTCATGGCGCTTTCGGAATGCGCCCAACTTCCATGAATGATAGTCAATTCATGAATGCAGAAGTTGCTTGCACCGAGTTGCCGATGATCCACCAGATTCTTAAACACTTCGAAGTTCCGCTGGCTGACTTCTAAAGAGAAGCCATAGGCAAGACAGTTGTGCGCAACATGCGATACGATGTTTTTATTAGTTATCGTCATACCGAACCCGACCGTGATCGGGCCAAGTGGTTGCACCGTGCACTTGAGAACTATCGCATTCCACGGTCGCTACGAATGCAATACGACCTGCCTCGGAGTTTGACGCGTGTCTTTCGCGATGAAGAGGAGTTGGCTGCGTCGTCAGATCTAAGTAAGGAAATTGAAGAGGCACTTTACGAATCCAAGTTTTTGATTGTTGTTTGTTCACCGCGCACGCCTCAGTCAGAATGGGTCAACCAGGAGGTGGTGCGATTTCGCAAACTTGGCCGCAACGATCACATTCTAGCATTGTTAATCGAGGGCGAGCCAAGTGAGTCTTTTCCCAGGGCATTGTGTGAGATCAGGCAGACAATGGTCGACGATCACGGGAGGCTCGTCACTGCGCACAAAGAGGTCGAACCACTTGCAGCCGACATCCGACCGAGTCCCTCCGAAAGCAACACCCACAGATTTCGAATGGCCAAACTGCGGTTACTCGCAGCGATTTTGGGTTGCCATTTTGATGACCTGCGCCAGCGCGAACACGAACGCAGAATTCGACGCTTCGCGTTCGCCGGTGTTGTCATGGGAATCCTGGCCCTGGTGATGGCAGGCCTTTCTGTATTTGCGTTCTATCAATGGGGTCGTGCAGAAACAGCGTTAGCTGGCGAAGCCGCAGAGAAACATCGAGCGGAACTCGGTGAGCACATTTCATCTGTTGGCCTCGCGTACGCGGAATGGGGAAACAACAATATTCTGCAGTGTGAAAAGCGAATTGCAGACACAAAAGTCGAGTTACGAAGTTGGGAAGTTGGTTATCTGCAGCATCTTTGCAATGCGGAACATCTTGCACTACGCGGCCACACTGACGCAGTCATCTGTGTGAGTTGGTTGCCAAATCAACGGATAGTAACCGGCAGTCGCGACGGCACGATTCGGATTTGGAATGCGAAGAGCGGCGAACAAGAACGCGTTGTCAAACTGAAATCACAACGTCCGATCGAATCGTGGCAGCAACGTCCAATGCTCGCGCCGATTCAACTCTTCGCGGCAAATGACGGCCAGTCGGTGCTCTCGGTCAGTATGGAACGAAACAGCAGTGACTATTCCATTGATTTGATCGACGTAACGACGGGCAAACGACAAAACTGGGCATTCGGTGGCGGAAGCAAAGATCCACTGCTGGCCGTCTCGCGCGATGAGCGTGTGGCTGTTGACCTGACTAATCGCAGTCTTGGTCATTTGAACGACCTGATTGATCACGGTCTTGATCATTTCAACCAAGAAGATCCACCGCGTGTCGAGATTCGTGAGTTGCGTTCGGACAGAATTCTTCAGAGATTGCTCACGCAAGTTGTCGAAAAGCAAGCAAATAAGACAACAGTCGTTTCGGATTTGGCGACGAGTCTCCGCTTCAGTCCCGACAGCACTCGGCTCGCGGTCGGAATGTCGGAGGGATCCGTTCAGTTGTTTGAAACAGCTACTGGCCGGAGGACGTCAATTCTCACTGGCTTGCCCACAAAGGATGACTTCCTAACGATGTCGATTGATAGTCTCGATTTTCATCGATCACAGTCACAACTAGTTGCCGGATTTCGAGGTGGCACGGTTCGGGTCTGGGATATCCAGGAGAATCGTATTCGAGTCGAACACCGGCACAATGGGCGGGTGTCAACTGTCCGCTTCAGCGCCAAAGGTGATCGATTCGCTTCGGCCAGTTGGGATACGTCGATTCAAGTTTATGATCATGCCACTGGCCGCCGCACCAATGTAATTCGTGGTCATCGCGCGCGGATTCACGATATGGCGTTCGATCCGACTGGAGAATTCTTAGTTTCGGCGAGCGGGGATTCCACAGCCAAGGTGTGGCGAGTCGACGAGCAACAGGAGAGACGTTCTTTGATTGGGCACAAAGGATGGGTCAAGAGCGTCGCTTTCAGTCCCGATGGGCGACAACTGATCTCGGGCAGCAGCGATGACACGTTGAAACTGTGGGACGTTCAAACTGGCCAAGTGCAAAGAACTCTGCAAGGCCACTCGGATTTCATCAAAAGCGTGGCGTTCAGTCCTGATGGTAAACTTGTCGCTTCAGGAAGTGCCGACGAGACCGCGGGAATATGGAGTTTAGCGACGGGCCAGAATAAATTTGGTCCTCTGAAACATTCAGATTGGGTTGAAGATGTCGAATTCAGCCCGGATGGAAAAATGCTTGCAACCGCCAGCGGCCCGGTCACAGTTTGGTCGATTGAGGACGGTAGCAAGATCGCCGAATGGCCGCGACCAGCTTCGAGTTTCGGTTCGTCATCCAACGTCGAGTGCATACGTTTTCACCCTCGTCAAAATCTGCTCGCAGTCGTGGCCGGATCACGCGTCGTATTCTTGGACGCGTCGACGCGCGAGAAGTCTAACGACCTTGGAATCATCAAGTGCTCTCATCAAGTGAATTGTCTGGCATTCAATTCCGATGGTTCACTCTTGGCCACGGCAGGCCACGACGCTGAAGCACGCGTCATGCAATTGTGGAACCCGACAACTGGGGCATGCCTGTGGACAGCAAACGGTCACGAGCGGCAAGTCTTTGACGTGGCATTCACCCATGACGACCGCCGTGTCGTAACCGCCAGCCAAGATTCGACGATCAAGCTGTGGGACGCTGCCAGCGGGCGAGAAGTGCTTACGCGCCTCGGGCATGAACTGAGTGTCAACTCGGTCGCCTTCAGTCCCGATGGTTCAACGTTAGCGTCGGCTAGTGACGATGAGGCGATTCATCTGCGGCTAGCGACGTTTTCCACGCAGGACTGAATGCATGACGATGAATCGCGGCACTTCCATTTGGATTTCATCTCAAATGACGACTTGTCACTGCCAGAAGCACCGACGATCCTCAGATCTCACACAGCGATCGATGGCTGCGCGCATCTCTCCATTCTGCCATGGGCTCACACCACCGGGACCGATGAACACACAAGTGCGGCAAGCCTCGAGCCTCTAGTTTATCACAAATCACAGGCGAAAGACGGGCACCGTTGGCAAGCATGGAATCATTCAGAATACTTCTTGCCGAGTGTTAACGATTGAATCGCGATTTCAGCGTGGTTATAACAAAAGAACGTGATGCTACTCGCGGTTCTAACAGAGAATGGCCATTATGCCTGATGCCCAATTCCTCCCAATTCGACGACGAGACGCTGCCAGTCAAGCGGTCATTTTCCTACACGGATTCACGGGCAGCGCCAGCGATACGTGGAACGATTTTGTGGATGTCATGCGGCGAGAGCGTTCACTTGACGAATGGGATATTATTAGCGTTGGATACAGTTCGTCACTGCTGCCCGATCTTCGTGGCTACTGGCGCAATGCTGATCTGCAAACTTTAGCAGATCAACTGAACACTCGTCTGAAGTATGATCTCGGCGACTATCAGGAAATCGCACTGATCGGCCACAGCATGGGCGGCCTGGTTATGCAACGCGCAATACTGGACGAAGAGCAACTTCGCGGCCGAGTTCGTTGCGTCGTGTTGTTTGGAACGCCTAGCGGCGGGTTGGGGAAGGCAAGTTGGGTTCCTTGGCAGCAACAATGCAAGGACATGAAAACCGACGGACCATTTATCACTAGACTGCGGACGCAGTGGGACGAAACGTTCAACCAAGGTCTTCCATTTCGACTCGTATTGATCGCCGGCGAGATCGATGATTTTGTACCGCGGAATTCGTCCCACGAACCGTTTGGCCAGTATCAAGATGTTGAAAGACTAGTGATTCCTGGCGATCACTCAGGAATTGTGCAACCAACTGATGAAAATGACCTGGGGTATAAAATAGTTCGCCAAGCCCTGCTGCGCGACTCGATGCCAAAAGAGTTGATTACGACGGCTCAGGTCATTGCCAAGTACCCGCAACCCGCATTGGCAAATTGTCAACTTTCCGCACAGAACGATTTGTTGCCGGTGCCGTCGGCAGTGACGCAGTACGCGTTGTGTCTTGAGGAAGTTGGCCAACGCGACCTGGCAATTAAGGTTCTGGAACAACAGTACTCTGGAAGTGGCGACACCGACGCACTTGGAATTCTGGCGGGAAGGTTGAAGCGCCGCTGGTTAGCGGAAAGAGATTTTAAGGATGCGCGACGAGCGACAGATTTGCACCGGTTTGCACTCAAGCTTGCCGAACAGCGCGATGACGTCGAACAAATCTACTATCACGCGATCAACCTTGCCTTCATGAGCCTTGCTTACGCATACGACTATCCAATTTGTCAACGCTATGCGTTTCGGGCACTGAAAACTTGTCAGCGCGCCGCGACATTTGAAATCACACATGCCGCTACCATGGGTGAGGCGAATTTGTATTTGGGACGGACAACAAAGTCGCTCGAGTTTTATCAGCAGGCGATACAAATGAAACCAAATCACCAGCAACTTCAATCGATGTGCCTGCAAGCGACAATTGCCGCAGATCTATTGGATGATGAAGTCGCTATGGAAGAATTGGCGGAGATCTTTTGCGTAGGGCAAGCGGAAGACGCTAATGCTGGCGCTGCGATATCGCGGGTTATTTAGGCGTGGACTTGGCTTTGCCAAAAAATACGTAGCGGCATTTGCCAGAGTGTGGAAAACCCGCGTTCTGTCGACGTTACGGTTTCGAGATTGCGTGTTTTGCCCAGCCGCAAAGGTTGTTGATGTATCGCGACGGATCAGGTTCGAACTCCAGAGTGTGCGCCGCGTTCACGAATTCAATCAAGTTCTTATCGTTTGTACCTAGTGATTCAAAGAACGAACGCAACCGCGAGTTGTCTACAACCCGGTCACCTTCGGCAAGGACCATCAAGGTAGGTATTTGAATGTCCTCCGGCGCCTGACGCGCGTAACGAGTGAGTTTCTGATCTTCGAGCGCGAAACGAATTGTCACCTTTCGCAGCGTGAAAGGGTCATCGCGAATGTAGTCGCGGTGCTCTGGCGTGTTCGTAAATAACGCCGCGTCTTGCAGCGGAATCGTGACTCGCTTGGTTTGAAGCCCCACGGCCGACGCCAACGAAAGTGCCGAGCATGTGATTGGGCCAGGGAATCTCTGCGAATAAATCCCCGGACACAGCAAACCAATCCCACACACCGAATCGGGAAATCGCCGCGCGTAGGCCGCTACGAACTTTCCGCCCCAACTGACGCCCAACATCAATCGCGGTCGTTGGCTGGAAAGCAAATCCATGTAATGGTTCACGTCGTCAAACCACGTTTTCCAATGGTCGATGTCCCCGCGATCGAGGAAATTCAGGCCGGATCCGCGGCGGTCGAGCGCATGGACGTTGAACCCTTGTTCTGCTAATCGCTGACAACTGACCCCATACCAACCACTGTGGCTGATGATGCCGTGAATCAGCAGCACATCGGCGATCGGATCTTTCGCTTCCCAGACACGAACGGCGCATCGATAGTCTCCGGCGGTATAGTAGTCGATGCGTTGCTTGGCCGCGGCGGTCATGAATCAAAAGCGTACGTTCTTTTTTCGATCGTTTGTTGTTCGAGAACTCGTTCGTTGATCGTGACGCCGAGGCCGGGCGAGGTCAATCGGGGTGCGCGGCCGCCGTAAGTGAATGTGATGTCTTCGCTGGTCAGCAATTCTTTGAGCAAGTGCCGGTCGTATGATCCCTCAAGATAGCAAATGTTCTTCACGGATACCGCCCAGTGCCGGCCGGCGGCCGAGAGTATGCCCGATTCGCCCGGATGGCAACCGAGCGCGTACATCAGCCCAGCGTCTTGTGCCTGCGCGGCCAAACGCAGGCAATTCAAAAAACCACCGCACTTTGAGAGCCTGATATTGAAGACATCGCACGTTCTTTTTTCGATCGCTTGTTGCCCATCGTGAAGGCTCGTTAGCGATTCGTCGAGCATGATGGGAATGTCAACCTGCGGTCGGATGTCCGCCAGCGACTCGACCTCTTCATGGGCGACAGGTTGTTCCACGCATGTGAGATTGAACGGCAGCAGTGCTTTGATTTTGGACACCGCGTCGTCGGCTGTCCAGGCTTCATTGACGTCCACGCGGATGTCCACTTGGCGACCAAGCCAACGTCGTATGGTGCGCAAGCGCGCGACGTCGTCCACGCCGGGCACGCCGACTTTGACTTTGCATTGCCGAAAACCGTAGATTCGCATCTTCAACGCGCTGAACCACGGGCTCTCTGACATGATGGTCGTGGAATATCGCACGGAATCTTTGTCATCACGAATTGTTTGTGCCGGTTCGAAGTGTTCGACTACCCGGCTGACCGGTTCGTTGAAGAATTGTCCAAACGCGTCGAGCACGCTCAGTTCGACGGCACAGCGCAAAGCGTTTGCTCGGCATTCGCGCGGGTCGTCGATTGTGGGGGGCTGAAAACGCTCGCAAAGCCGCAGGATGTCGCGCCAGCTTTCGCAGTCCTGATCAAACTGCTCGGCAAGCGGTGTTGCGGCCAATTGCTCAAGGCCACCGCTCGGCGTTTCGCCCGTTACGTAAGAACGCGGCACACCTTCGCCCCAACCTTGTGTCCCGTCCTCCAATGTGCATCGAACGAGCAGATTCTCGCTGTCTTGGCGCGAGTGTGATGCGTGTTTGAGTTCGCGGCGCAGCGGAATCTTGACGACCAGCGCCGCCAGTTCTTTAATCCGCACTGGTAACCTGCGACGGTGGTAACAAGGCTAGTTCTTTGTTTTGGCCGGTAGCAAAATCGAGGGCTTGCTTGATCCCGTCCTGGAAATCAACGTTCGACTTGTAACCAAGAATTCGTTTGGCTTTGTCGATCGAGTAGTCCAAGTTCAAAGCCATGAATTTGATCGTCGCGCCAGTTAGCAATGGTGACTCGGTCGCACCTCGCAGCTTGGCCCAGCCTTCGAGAATTGGGCAAATCATTCGAGCCAGCCACAGCGGCACTCGGCCGGGCCGCGGTCTGTCGAGATACTCAGCCACGGTCATCAAGTATTCCTCTCGCGTGACCAGCCGTTCGTCGCGGATGTTAAACAGTTCGCCGAGCGCTTCTTCGCTGTCGATCGCGAGAAAAATGGCATCCACGACGTTGCCAACGTAGACGTTGTTGAGCACGGTTTGGCCGTTGCCGATGAACTTAACGATGCCTTGCTCGAATCGTTTCAGCAACCGAGGCAACGCGTGACGCTCGCCGGGACCGTAGATGAACCCCGGTCGCAGAATCACACCCGGCAAGTTGTTTTCCTTGATGTGCCGTTTGACGAGCACCTCGCCTTCGGCCTTGGTCTGGGTATAGCCGTCGAGTCCGCGCATATCCGGCTGCACGGTTTCATCTGTCCCGTAGTGATGTTTTGCCGGGTAGACGCCGAGCGAACTAATGTGAATCCAACGCCGCAAACTCTCTTGCTGTTCGGCGGCAACGAGCAAGTGCTCGGTCGCGACCACGTTGATCGCACGATATTTTTCCGCCGGACCCCAGTCGCCGGAGTGAGACGCAGCGTGGACGACGACTTCGATGTCTTCGAGCGCGCCGGGCAGCGATTCGTAGTCGGTCAGATCCGCTTCGTAAAACTCGACGTTGACGCCTTCGAGCATCGAGCGATCCGACGAGGCACGGGCGATGACACGTACATCGTAGCCTTCCTGGACAGCGCGGCGAGCGACAAAGCTGCCGAGAAAACCCGTTGCACCGGTGACCAGCATTTTTCCTGGCATTCATTTCCTCCTCGTAGCACAGGCTGCCAGCCCGTACGACAGAGCTACAGGCTAGCAGCCTGTGGTACGACTCAAATCGCTCGATAACTTCTTCCCGCGTGAAAAACGAGCCATCGCCGCGAGCCTCTAATTCGTGCACCAATTCGACGACCTTGGCGTTGTACGGTGCGGTTTCTCCGTGCGATTCGGCCACCCGAACGACTTCCTGGTTGATGTGTTCGACCTCTGTCTTCTTGCCTCGCCGGATGTCCTGCTGAAGCGAATAGATGATCGGTTTTTTATTGTATTGCAGCTTGGCACCAAATGCGATGATGGAACCCAGCACCGGAACGTTCAACATT
>CAYFJO010000157.1:0-22491 GCA_964343305.1 uncultured Pirellulaceae bacterium
GGTTCGTTTGGGTCTTCGCCAACATGGAAGAAGTGGCTTACATATACAGCGAAACACGAGAGGCTGACCTGCCGCTGGCATTGCTCAAGAACTTCACAGGCGTGTTGGTCTCGGATTTCTACGCAGCTTACGACGGAATTCAATGCCCTCAGCAAAGGTGCCTAATTCACCTTATCCGGGACTTGAACGACGCAGTCTTGAAGCATCCTTTTGACGAGGAATTGAAAGGTCTGGTGAAACGCTTTGTCGAATTGTTGAAACCAATGGTTGAGACAATTGATCGTCGCGGCCTAAAGCGTCATTTCCTGAAGAAGCATCTGGTAGCCGTTGATCGCTTTTACCGAGACCTTTCAAAGAACGACTTTAAGAGCGAGCCCGCAGCGAAGTGGAAAAAACGTTTTGAGAAAAATCGCGACAAGCTCTTTACGTTTCTGACGCACGACGGTGTGCCGTGGAATAATAATAATGCTGAGCACGCCATCAAAGCGTTTGCGATGCTTCGGCACATCATCGGGGGTGTGACTACCGAGAAAGGCATTCGTGAATACTTAGTTCTGCTCAGCATTTGCCAGACGTGCAAGTACAAGGAACTGGACTTTTTAGATTTCCTAAGGTCTGGCGAGCAAAGAATTGACGCGTTTGCACGTTCGAAGTTTGGACGGCGAAAACATTAGGGAACGCCCTGACAAAGGGGCGGAAAAACTACGAAACGAGTCGTTTTCTGTACTTGTACGCTGCGGCACACGCACCTTCCGACGAGACCATGCACGCGCCAAGCGGTGTTTCAGGCGTGCAGGCCGTGCCGAAAACTTTGCAATCATGAGGCTGCTTTGCTCCGCGGAGCACGTCGCCGCAGATGCAAGCCGGATGGTCAACGACCGGAAGTGCCGTCACGTCGGGAAATCGTCGCTGGGCGTCGTAGTTGGCGAATTTCTCCCGGATTCGCAGTCCACTTTGGGGAATCCAACCCAAACCTCGCCACTCCAGGTCGCACGGTTCGAACACCTCTTCCAACACCGACAGCGCCTGTGCGTTGCCTTCCTCGCGGACCGAGCGAGTGTACTGGTTTTCAACCTCGGCGCGCCCGTCACGAAGTTGACGCAGCACCATCAGAAAACTCTGCAACAGGTCGACCGGCTCAAAGCCGCTTACGACGACCGGCCGGCCGTAATCTCGCACGATGAACTCGTATGGCCGCGTACCAATGATGGTGCTCACGTGTCCTGGCCCGACGAAGCCGTCGATGCGCACGTCCGGTGCATCGAGAACGGCTTTCATGGCAGGAGCGACCAAAACGTGGTTCGAGACCAACGAGAAGTTTTCGACACCCTGACGGTGCGCTCGCAACAACGCCATCGCGTTCGCCGGAGCGGTCGTTTCAAAACCGATCGCGAAAAAGACGACTTCTCTGTCAGGTTCTTCCTGCGCGATCACAAGTGCATCGAGTGGCGAATAGACGATCCGCACGTCGGCTCCGCGAGCCCTTTCTTCGAGCAAGCTTGATTTCGAACCCGGCACGCGCAGCATGTCGCCGTAAGACACCAGCGTCACATCTGGCCGTTGTGCTAAACCGATTGCCTGATCGATTTTTCCAATCGGTGTGACGCACACTGGACAGCCAGGTCCGTGGAGCGCCGTCAACTGAGGCGGAAATAAGTCGTTCAAACCGTACTTGAATATCGCATGCGTGTGACCACCGCAAACTTCCATCACCTGCACAGGCCGATCGACCACGGTCGCCATTTCGTCGGCGATCGCGCGAGCAACTTTGTCGCGGCGGAATTCGTCGATGTAGCGCATGGTTGGGCCTCTCTGTGGGACGGTTTCTTAAACCGTCCTAGGTGTCAGGCTCTTGCATTTCGTCAGCCAATTCGTCCAACAATGATAATGTCTTTTGTGCTTCCACTTCGTCTAACCGCTGGATTGCGAAACCGACGTGGACGATGACGTAATCGCCGACCTTGGTATCCGGAACCAGATCGAGCGAAATCTTCCGCGCGACTTGGGAAAGTTCGACGGTCGCCATCTGATCGTCGTCAATTGCCACAACTTGAGTTGGAACGGCCAGGCACATTGCGAATTCCTCGTAGGACGGATTGCCAATCCATCCATCCAGCGCTACGACACGACATCGGCTTCGGACGGATGGGCAATCCGTCCTAGAACTTCACGCCGCTTGCTTTCCAAAAACTCACACCACCCGTCCATGCCTTCACTCGTCAGCGCACACACAGGTAAGATTGTCAAATCGGGTTGAACCGCCAATGCGTCTTCGGTCGCGCGTTCAACTGAGAACGGAACGTGCGGCAACAAATCCAGCTTGCTGATCACAACGACCTGGCTGGTGCGAAACGCCTTGGGATACTTGCCGGGTTTGTCGTCACCTTCTGTGGTGCTCAGCACGATCACGCGAACGTGTTCGCCCAATTCGTGAGAGGCGGGGCAGATCAGATTACCCACGTCTTCAATGAACAAAAAATCGAAGGATCGGTCGCCCAATTCGGGCAACGCGCGCTCGACCAGCGGCAACTCAAGGTGGCACGCTCCGCCGGTAGTGATCTGTTTCGTCGGGGCGAACGGAGCCAGCCTTTCGGCGTCACGTTCCGTTTCCACGTCGCCAACAAGCACTCCGACCGAATAGTCATTGCCTAGACGCTGGGCCGTCTTTTCCAATAACGTAGTCTTTCCAGCACCCGGTGAAGAAAGCAACCGCACGATGAACGTGCCTTGGCTTTCCGTTTCTCGACGAAACCGTGCGGCTGCCGCTCGCCGTTGAGCTCGGATGTCTTGATTCACATCGATTGTTTGTTGAGTCATGGCCTCGCTCCTCTTTTGTAGGACGGTTTTTCAAACCGTCCCCGACGGATTGGAAATCCGTCCTACATCTTCTTCTTGCTCCATCATGATACTTTCCAAAACCAAGCCCTCCCCGCTGAGAACTGTCACATCGCGGCTTCTGCACTCCAGGCACTCGAAACGAAATCGTTTAATCGCAAAGTCCGAACCACAATGTTCGCAGTTAGCCCGCAGTGGTTCGCACGTCATTTGTAACTCGGCTCCGCGCATCGGTGTCTCTTCGATCAACATCTCATAGGCGTTGCGGAACAAATCGGGCTCGACACCGGAAAACTCGCCGACGCTCACGCGAATCGACACAACACTCCCGGCGTTTTGCTCGCGCCGGATCGTGTCGACTTGTTCGAGCAAGGTAGTCACCAATGAGAATTCATGCATCGAGATCGGTCACGAAGGAGTGGATTCATTCATTTTTGCGGAAGCCAAGACGTTGGACAACAGTGCTGCTAGTTCCAGGACGGTTTTCTGCACAGGTTGACTCAATCTTTCTTGTGCGACGATCCTTTCTGGCTCGATAGCGATGACGTGGATGCAAGCGTTAGTTCTCGCCTTTAGGTACTCGCTCAGCGTGCTCAGGGAACCAGCATGCGTGGAAACGGCGACAGTATCTATCGCCGACGCATCAATCAGGCGACACTCTCCCGGAACACCACCAAAGGCAACCGCATCCACGATCAACACGGTGTCTGGATTCGTCCGCGCGATTGTCTCTAGATAGTTCTCCGGTGCGATTCCTGCGTCCAACCACACGCCCGGCGCGTCAGGATGACGTGCATCAATCAATCGAGGGCCGGCTCCGTCATCACCGCGCTGGCGGTTTCCCACGCCCACGATGCAGACGCGACCCCTAAGCAATTCGCGCAACCGTGCCTCCATGTATTGGTCAAGCGACGTTATGTTGCTTGTCATATTCATCACGCATTGAGGGCGGTTGCTCGCCGGCACTTCGGACATTGAATGCGGAGACGATCGGCGCGCTGGACGATTGCTCTTTCGGTCTTGACTGGTTCGCCGACCACGGACAGATCCCGGCCAGCCATCAGCATCAGCGTCGGGTTTGTAAATGCCAGCGGACCAAGTCGGCGGACTAGCCAACGCAACTGGTCGACCGGGGCGAGGAGTTCGCCACAGACTTCGCACAGCAGCAGTTCCTTCTCCACGCGCTCTTCAAAGTCTTCCGGCTTGAAGCCGACTGCGAGGTACTCGTTCGTCATTTGAATTCCTGTACCCGCGGGACAGTAACGTTCGCATTGTCCACACCAGATGCAGGCATCGACGTGTTGGACCAAAGTACGTTTGGGCGGATCGGCCTGTTCATCGTCGATCACATCGATGCATTTTGACGGGCAGACTTCAGCGCACGCTCCGCATCCGATGCAGGCAGCAGCGTCGAACCGTACACGACCGCGGAAACTTGGCGGCGGTTCGTACGGTACATTTGGATAGTCAGTCGTGTAGGGTCGCGAAAAGATGGCCCGCAATGCCTGCAACAAAACGCGAGGTTGCAGCAGAGCGGGCAGCTTTAGCCAATGTTTTTTCTTTTTCGCGTCCATCACCTGGCCTCTTCTTCAAATTGGTCGACGACGCTCTCGTCCCACATTTTGACGCCGGTGTGACGTGCGGCGCGGGCAAGTGCATGTGCTGCCGTCGGCGACGTGATCAAAATGAACACCGCGCAAAGAAAAGATTTCAGCCGAGTCGGTGCGGTGTCGGCCATTACGATGGTGCCGATCAGGATCAGACAGACACCGAGCGTCACGCACTTGGTGCCCGCCTGCAGCCGGTTGTACACATCGGGAAAACGCACCATGCCGATGCAGCCGAGCAGGTTGAACGCAATGCCCAGGGCAATGATCACAAGTCCGATGTAGTCAATCGTTGTCATGTTGTCCTTCCAAATGCTTGGCCAGCGCGAGCGTGCCGATGAAGCTGATCAGCGCCCAAACCAGCGCCACGTTCATGATGTAGTCCTTCCCCGTCGACAGCGTCAGCAACGCACAAAACCCGACGACCACCGTTCCCAGAATGTCGATGCCGACTGTCCGGTCTGGGGCCGTTGGTCCGCGGGCGATGCGATACAGGCACATCGCACAACACACCAGTAGGATCGACGTGAATACTGCAAACGCTGTTCCAGGCATTCGTTCTGCACCTTCATTCAAAAATTCTTTCGAGATACCATTCGAACCGGCCGATGATCTCGCGGGCCGCCTCTTCCTCGTCTTCGGACCGGACGTAGATCCAGTGCACCAGCATCGTGCCGTCTTCCCAGATGTCTAACGTCAACGTACCGGGACAGAGCGTAATCGAGTTGCCGAGGATCGTGCGGGCTGCGGGCCGGCGGAGCTTCGTTTTCACTCGGACGATACCAGGACGGATTGGCATTGCCGGGTGCAGGACGCGATAGGCCACTTCCAGATTCGCTTTGACGATGTTGGCCGCCAGAACGAACATGTATGCGATCGCCCAGCCGTATCGTTGTGGTTCAAGCCAACGGGCGGTTCGCTCCGCGGGCAACTCGCCCATCGTCCAAGTGACCAACACGGCCACTGCCAAACCCACTCCAACATCTTGCAGGTAAGTCGTGCCTGGTAACTCGGCTGTCCAGGTCAACATGATCCAGAACAACAACAGCAGGACAAACAACACTATTCGGTTCATCTTCACTCCTTCCTCACCAGAGCTCGGTTCCTTTCATCAAGACTTCCGCGGCTGGCCCCACCAGGATCGGATGTTCGAGCCCCGTTACGGCCAACAGTGACAAAGCCAAGCAACCAACCGCCAGAAAAACCATCGACACTACCATGAAGATGGGTTCCGGAATGCGCTTTGAATCGACGTCGGCCGAGGAACCTTCCTCTATCGCAGCATCACTCGAATAGAAAGCTTCTTTCAGTACTCGCAATTGATACACAAGCGTGACGATGCTCATGAAGACTGCTGCGATGGCCCAACCCGTGTGGTTGGCTTGGATGGCGGCAAAAACGATGATCAACTTGCTCCAGAATCCGTTGAACGGCGGGATGCCCGCCACGGCCAGCGAGCCCACCATGCTGGTCGCCGCGGTGATCGGGATCACTCGGCCCAATCCGTGCATTTTACGAAGATCGCGCGTGCCAGCGGCAATTTCCACTTGGCCACTGTTTAAAAACAGTAGCGGTTTGAACACAGCGTGATTGACAAAGTGAAACAGTGCGCCAACGATTCCCCACGTTGTTCCAAAGCCAAGCGCGAGCACGATTAGGCCAACTTGGCCGATGCTGCTGTAAGCAAACAGCCGCTTGATGTCCCATTGTCCAAGGGCAAGCAGCCCGCCAACGACCATCGTGATCCCGCCGAGCCATCGCAAGAGCAACAGCAAGTCATCGGTCATTCCGAACACGTTGAACAACAGCCGAGCCAACACATACACGCCGACCACTTTGCTCACGGTCCCCGAAAGCAGAGCCGAAATCGGAGCTGGTGCCGCCGGATAGGCATCGGGAAGCCAGGCATGGAACGGCACCATCGCGGCTTTCACACCGAAGCCGCAAACAAACAGCGCCAGGGCAAACTGAAGCGGTGCAGTCGCGGTCGATTCAGTGAAGCGACTTGCCAGGTGGCTCATGTTCAACGTGCCGGTGATGCCATAAATCAGACCGATCGCAAAGAGGATCAAGGAAGACGAAATGCCGCCGAACACCGCGTATTTAAACGACGCTTCGTAGTCCTCGTCTTCGCCGCCGAACGCGACCAGTGCGTACGACGCGATGGTGGCGATTTCCATGAAGACGTAGAGGTTGAACAGGTCGGCGGTCAGCACGACACCGTTCATCCCAGCGACCAGGAATAGCATCAGGCTGTAGTACCGATAGCGGTCGGTGAATCTTTGCAGGTAAGCAATTGAATAGAGACCAACGGTCAAACCTAGGCTGCTGATTGTGAGCAGCATCAAAGTCGCAAGACCATCGACCCGCAAATCAACTCCATTCGGTGTAGGCCAGGCACCCATGTGATAGGTGATCTCATGACCTCGCAGGAAAAGGCTCAGAATGACGAGACCGCACAGCGTGAGATTGCTGACCATATCGACGAGAATTGGTTTGCGGATGGCGAGTGGAATCAGAAACGCCACTCCCAGTGGAATCGCAACCAATAATGGAACGAGGTCGTTCATCCCTTCAACCTTTTCATCTCGCTAATGTCAAACGTGCCATATCGCTCGTGCAACCGAATGGACAACGCGACCATCAGCGCCAGCACACCAAGGCCAATGACGATCGACGTCAGCACCAAGGCCTGTGGCAACGGATCGACCGACTGGCGCACCCACTCCGCCTCGTTCATTCCTCGTTCGGCGATGGGCGGCACGCCACCGGGGCGGTATGACTGCAGGACCAGGAACAAATGGATCCCGAATTCAATGACCAATAGGCTGATAATGATCTTCACGATGTTGCGCTGGGCCAGAACGCCGTATAGACCGATCAGGATGAGCACGAAACACAACGTATAAATCACGACTGCTCTCCTTCGCCGTTCGGCTTCGAAAACACGTGAATTGCCGTCAAAACTACAAAGACTAAATACAGCGAGCTGCTCACCTTCAGCCCGATCCCAATGTTGCAGGCCGGAATGATGCCGCTGCTGAACAGCGTGAAATGGGCGGACTGGTCCGTCGTCCACACGTTGACGAAAAACGTTCCCGCCAACACGAGTCCCAGGCCAGCCATGACCAGGAAGATAAGTACGCCCGCGCTGTCCCACGTCGAGGCCGCTTTGCGCGAAAACGTCTTTAATCCGACCGCTTCTCCTTCGGCCAACATGATCAACACAAAGGCACTCGCAGCGATCACACCACCGGCAAATCCGCCACCGGGTGTTAAATGTCCGTACAGAATGATGTGAATTCCGTAGAGCAGGATGAACGCTTTTAGCCAACTGCACACGGTTTTTACAATCAGGCTCATGCCTTCGTTGGATCGAGGTTGATTCATCTTTCTTTCACCTCGTCTGGTTCATCGGGCTTCTTCTTCGCCTTGCGGCGGAGAATGCTCAGGGCACCCACTACCGCGCAAAACAAAACCGTCGCCTCACCCAGTGTGTCGTAAGCGCGGAAATCGAGTAGCACTGCCGTGACGATGTTGGCGGCGCCCGTCTCGTCCAGACCTTCGCTCAGATACGTGTTCGATGGCGCATCCTCAAACCTGTCCATCACCGGCCATCCGAACTCTGGGAAGTCGGCAAACATCTGCATGCTGAAGAATGCAAGGATCAACATCATTGCAACAGCCACGATACGAATCCCGAAGAATCCGTAGCCGAACTCGTCAGAGTTTGGCGATCCAAAGTCTTGGCGACTTTGGCTACGTTCTGCGCTGGTCACCCGAAGCAGGATCACCAGCGTGATGACTTCGACGGCCATTTGAGTGATGGCTAAATCGGGTGCCGCCAAGAACAGAAAAACGATCGAGAGTAGAAATCCGACAGCGCTGATGCTGATGACGGAGTGGAGGAGATTCGAAGTCTCGATTGCGACCAACGCCCCGATGATCATCAGCACGATCAAAGCTACCAGGATCTCAGTCATGTTCGTCTTTCTTTGTCTTTCTGTGGGACGATTTTTTCAAACCGTCCGTGACGGATTGGAAGTCCGCCCTATATTGGGGTTACGATGTTCCTTGCATCATCACGTACAGAATTGTGATCAGGCCCAGTACGCACCAAGTGAGATACATCGGAAGCAGACCGGTGTGCGCACCGCGCAGGCAACTGGTCAACCATGCCGTCACCTTTCCGCACGTTTCGTAAATGTCAAACATCTTCCGGCGAGCCATTTCGTACATGGGTTTCAAAACGGGGAGCTGCTCGACGGTTCGATAAAAATCGACGCCGGTCACCTCGACATGTCGTTCCGGTCCGACGGGCACGCCAGGGATGCGGGTTTCATCCATCCGTTCACCGCCGATAAAAGTTGGCACTTTGCGAAGCTTACCGTTTCGCATCGTGAAGGCATAAACAACCCAGCCCAACAGAAACGCAACCAGCAGCAGGCCCGATGCCTGGGTGGCCCACCAAGTGCCTGGAAATGTAACTTCTTCACCAATCGCGGGCAGGATGAAATAGGGCAGCGGGATCGCACGGGCGAAGACGCCGAACAGCACACACACGATCGCCAGCAGTACCATGGGCAGAGCCGCAGGCAGAGCGGTCCTTTGAATATCGGTCTTGCGGATGTGCGGAGAGGGCTTGCACAGAAACACGCTGTGCAGCACTTTGACGAAACTGGCCAGCGTGAGTGCCGAACCCAAGATCGCGGCTGCCAGCCAAACGACCCAAAGCATGTTTCCGTTGCTTTGTCCCGATTCGATCACGCCTTGATACACCATCCATTTCGAAGCGAACCCGTTGAACGGCGGGATGCCGGAAATCGACAGCGACGCGACCAGGCAAGCGGCGAAGGTGAACGGCAACCGAGTAGCGAGCCCGCCGAGTCGGTCGAGATCAACCGTGCCTGTTTTTTTCTCCACCACCCCCGCACCAAGAAACAGGCATGATTTGTAGATGGCATGATTCAGCATGTGAAACAGGCCGCCGGCCAGCCCGATCAGCGTTCCCGTGCCGATGCCCATGACCATGTAACCCACTTGGCTGACGGCGTGGAAAGCCAACAGTCGTTTAAGATCGTGTTGGACCAGCGCCATCATCACTGCACCAATGACCGTGAGCGCACCGAAGAACATCAGCAACATGTTCATACCCGGCGTCATTTCAAACAGATCCATCACCACGCGTGCCAGCAGGTAAATGCCCAGCAGTTTGTCTAGTGACGCTGGCAAGTAAGCCGTCACTGGAGCGAACGCTTTTTCGCCGCAGTCTGGCAGCCAGGTATGAAGCGGAATGGCACCGGCTTTTGCGAAAGCAGCGGCTGCGAAGCACAAGAAGGCGATGCCGGTTGTGACGGAATCTGTGCTCAATGCGCCCGCATCCATCCGCGTCGAACCGTGCTGCACCCACAGCAAGGCCGCAGCGAGCAACAGCATAGCATCCGAACCGCCGACAATGATGAGCGTCTTCCGAGCTGCTTCCGAGGCATCCGGTCCCGCCAGGCCAATCATCAAATACAAGGTCACGGCCAGCAGACCCCAGCAAGCGAGCAGTAGGACAAGATCGTTGGCTAACAACACCCCGCAGGAAAAAGTGAGCGACCATAACAGACAGGCGTAGTAGATCCGGTGTGTCCAACCGTAACTGTGGGACGGATTCCCAATCCGTCCATCGTCGATGACGTCATTGACGGACGGATTGGAATTCCGTCCTACGGCTTTCATGTAATCCAACGAATACACCGCGATCAACAAGGCGAAGACAGCCGTGGCCAGGAGAATGAATCCGCTGAGTGCGTCAATGCGGAGCAAAGGTAAGTCGCCGAACGTTTTTGTTTGATTCCCTGTGATGAACAACTGCCAACACGCGAGAAGCGTCACGGCGGTCGCAGCGATCGTCAGCCACGCCCGCACCCGTTCCCATCTTTTCGGCAGCAGCAGACAGAGCAGCCCTGCTACAAGCGGGATGATGATCGGTAGCACAATCGGGTCAAACATCTCTTAGTCTTCCAGTCTCAAATCCGGGCCGTCGTGGCCGAGTTCGTTCTTTAACCGCTCCGTCTTCTCGCGCGACAGTCGTAGTAACTCCTTGCCGGCGATGAGCACTTGATCCGTTCCTAGATCGAGAACAGCCGCCATGCGTTCCGTGCAACAGTAACATGGATCAACCGCCGCCAAGATGATCGTGGCGTCGGCGATCGTTTCGCCGATCACGGCTTCGCGGTTGGTAGGCACGTTCATGTAACTTGGCGCGCGAATCTTGTGGCGCATCGGGCGGTTGCTGCCGTCGCTGCGGATGTAATGAAAAACTTCGCCGCGTGGTGCTTCGTAGTGGCCGATTCCTTCGCCGGGTTTCACTTCCTTAGGATGAGAATCGACCGGGCCAGCGACCGTTTCCAATCTATCAACACACTGGCGAATGATGCGGATCGATTCGAACATTTCGCGGATGCGGACTATGATCTTGTCGAAGACGTCGCCGCCCGTTTCCAGGATCACGTCCCATTCGACCAAATCGTAAGCGGCGTGAGGATGATCGCGTCGCACATCGATGTCCACTCCGGATGCGCGGGCGGTTGGTCCGAGTGCGCCGAGGTTACAGACCTGCTCCGCAGTGAGAACTCCAATTCCTGTTGCGCGCGCGTGAATCAAAGGATCTTCTGCCACAGTGTCTCGGAAAAGGTTGAGCGGTTTGTTGAGTCCGTCCAGCATGTCGCGAATCTTCGGAATGTCCCCTAACTCAACGTCGCGCCTGACGCCGCCCGGCTTCAGCATCCCATAATGCTGGCGGTTTCCGGTGATCTGCTCGCAAATGTTCAGCACGTCTTCGCGGTAACGCCAAGCCCACATCCAGACGGTGTTGAATCCAAGGAAGTGACCGGCTAGGCCGAGCCAAAGCAGGTGCGAATGGATGCGCTCCAGCTCGCCGATCAGTGAGCGGATGTAGAGGGCTCGCTCCGGCACTTCGATTTCGCCGGCCTCTTCGATGGCCTGCACGCAGGCCATCGGGTGCGAGGTAGAACAAATGCCGCAGACGCGTTCGACCAGGAAGACGGTTTCTTCGTAATCCTTGCTCTCGGAGAGTTTTTCGATGCCGCGATGATTGTAGCCCAACTCGATGTCCAGGCCGATGACCTTCTCGCCTTCCACGTACAGCTTGAAGAACTCCGGTTCTTCCTGCAACGGATGATAAGGTCCAACGGGGATAATGGTGGTCTTCTTCGACATCGTTCACTTCTTGTAGGACGGATTGCCAATCCGTCCGGCATAGCTAACGAATTCTAATTGACGGATTGGCAATGCGTCCTACTTCAGTCTTTTGTGTAATCGCGGCGCAGCGGAAACTTTCCATCCGGCCAATCGTCCTGCAACACCAGATGTCGCAAGTCGGGATGATCATGAAACATGATTCCCAGCAATTCCCACATCTCGCGTTCAATCCATTCGGCCGCCGGACAGATTGGCGTAATGGATGCAATCTCCGGTTGATCGCGATCGACGTGCGTTCGAACCGTGACAATCATGCCGAGGCGGTCGAGCGCCCAGTGATACAAGATTTCCATCTCTTTCGGCGCATCGACGCCCGACGCTGTCTGCAAGCGGGCATGGAGATCGTTGAACAATAGTCGGGCGGTGTCCGGAATGACCTCGGATTCGACTTCGACGTACACGCGCTTGTCGGAGGGCTGTTCTAAATTCAACAACCGGTCACCTAACTCTGATTTGATCCGATCCACGGCTTCATCACGTGTCATGAACTTACTCCTGCCGCTTCCGGCCTTCTCAGTTTGTCGATGACTTGCGTGACTGCCGCAATAATTGCTTCCGGCTTGGGCGGGCATCCGGCGACATAGGCGTCGATCGGAATGTAGTTTCCGACCGGTTCATCCCAGTTGTATGAGTCCTGAAAGATCAGTCCAGTGCAGGCGCAGCCGCCGATGGCAACAACAATCACTGGCTTGGGTGCCTGTTCGTAAAGCCGCTTGGCGCGAATCGCAGATTTCTTGTTGAAGATGCCAGACAAGAGAATAAGATCGGCGTGTCGAATGCTTCCTACGGCGATGATGCCGAAACGTTCGAGATCATATTTGGGCGTGAGTGCGTCCAGGATTTCGATGTCGCAGTTGTTGCACGCGCTGCCGCCCAAGTGAAACAGGAAAAGCGATCGACTCAAGATTCTGTTGGTTACACTCATCGTTTACCGGCTTTCTGTAGGACGGTTTTTCAAACCGTCCGCGACGGATTGGACATCCGTCCTACGTTTTCATCGTTACACATTCCACCATGCCAGCGCGAGGGCTAGTACTGCCGCCAATGTTACTGGCCCCCACAACAATCTCATTGCCTGGTCAATTCGCAGGCGCGGTGCGGTATTGCGGATCAACACCACCAAAGTGACCAAGCCCACGAGTTTTAATCCACCAAACATAGCTGGTAGCCAACCTTGCGAAACCGGGATGCCGCCGCCGTACAAAACCAGCAAGAACATCGGTCCGGTGAATAACATCATGGCCTGCGTCAGCTTGTACATGGCCAGCGGCGGTCCAGAATATTCGATCAGCACGCCTGATCCTAGTTCCGTTTCTGCCTCGGGAATATCAAAGGGCACGCGCGTCAACCGCGCCTGCATGGCGATCAGCGCCGCTAACAAAGCCAACAGCCCCGCGAGGCTACCTGCGACGGGCGCGGACAAGATGTCGCCAAGCCGAATGCTTTGCGCCTGCATGATTGGGACGCACGTCGCCAGAACAAACGGCAACTCATACGCCATCATCAGTTTCATCTCGCGACTCCCGCCCAGCGACGCGAGGGGATTGCGAGAAGTAAACGCACCGAGAATCACTGACAATGCGGGCAAAGCTAAAAGATACATGACCACGATCAAATCGCCCGTGAGAGTGCTCTCTGGTGACAACATCGCTTGCCAAAGGATCATCGAGGCGAGCGACACGCCGGCCAATCCGATTAACGGTGCGGAAAGAAACAGCCACGTCGCACATCCTTCAGGGACGCACGTTTCCTTGACCATCAGTTTCGCCGTGTCGTAAAACGGTTGCAGCAGCGGTGGCCCTTTACGCATTTGCACGCGGGCCGTCAGCTTGCGGTCAAACCAAACGGTCAACAATCCCGCGGTTGCCGTGAACGCCAAGCCTGGAAAGATCAAGAATTGCAGCAGCGCGGTCACACCTTCTCCTTTTCCCACTTGGGCGCGATCACAGCGAGATGTTCGTCGATGATGTGGACGTTTGGTTCTGCTGTACCGACTTCGCGATACGTGATGGCATCACGAACACAACCTGTCACGCACGGCGGTTCTTCCGTCTTGCGATCGAGACAATAGTCGCACGGGCTGACATAAAAACCGACCATCTCCGAATAGATCGTACCGAACGGGCAACCTTGCGTGCACAATTTGCAGCTCACGCAGCGAAGGTTGTATCGCTTGATCACGCCGTCCGACTGGCGCTCCAGCGCCTCGTACGGGCACGAAGCGATGCAACTCGCGTGTTCGCAGCGGCGGCAGACGATCATGAATGTGGCGCGCTTCTTGAGTGTCTGGATTCCTTGATCCGTGTCACGAGGGCGATAGAAATAGCCGCACTGGACGGTGCAGGATTCGCATCCTTCACAATTCGTCAGGTCCAGCACAATGTGTCTGCTCATCGTCGGTTAATCCCAAGCTTCTGGCAGCGCCTGCAATTGCTCGTAAGTGAACACGGGTCCGTCGTAACATACGTGATAGCGTCCCAAGCGGCAGTGACCGCATTTTCCTAGGCCGCAGCTCATGTTCCGTTCCAAGGACAGATAGATGTCACTCGGCGCGTAGCCTCGTTCGAGCAACGTCCGGCAGACGAACTTCATCATCACTGGCGGTCCGCACATCACCGCGACGCCGCTGTCGGGATTACACTTCAAGTGTGATTCGTCAAGAATGGTCGTCACAACGCCGACTGGCCCGGTCCATCCTGGTTCGGAGTGATCGACCGAGACCATCACGTCTACCTTCTCTCCCTTGTCCCAACGTGCGGATGCAGCGTCTTTGAAAACGAGGTCGCGTGGCGATCGCGCGCCAATACGCACAATGATGTGCGGAAAGTGGTCAAGATCTTCGAACAGCGCGAATAACAAAGCTCGCAGCGGCCCCACTCCGCAGCCGCCGCCGACGATTAGGATTTCGCGACCGTGGAACTCTTCGATAGGATATGCCTGACCGTACGGACCTCGAATCCCCAGCCTGTCTCCGACGGCCATCTCATGCAGTGCGTCAGTAACCTGGCCGACTCGCATGATGGTGATTTCCATCTCTTCGGTGACGGCGGGGGAAGAAGACGGCGTAAACGGAGCTTCGCCAAGACCGGGCACCGTCAGCTCAACAAATTGACCAGCCTGAAACGCGACCGGCCGTTCAGGCCGCAACCCAAACGTCTTGATCGTGGGAGTTTCTTCCACGATATGATCAATCGTCGCCGGTATCGGCATGTACGGACTGAGTTTCATCCACCGCTCTCTTCAAGACTGCTCGAATGTCAATGTTTCCCGTGCACACTTCGGTACACCGGCCGCAACCGTCGCAGGCATAGCGATTAATGACTTCCGGGAAATAACTGAACTTTTTTTGAAATCGATTTCGCAACCTCGCCGCGCGACCTGCACGCGGATTGTCTCCTCCAGCCACGCGAGCAAAGTTCATCAGCAAACATGCGTCCCATTGCTTGCCGCGAACCGGCACGTTATCCGACGCCGTTCCATCTGCCAGAAGGAAGCAATGACACGTGCAGCAGACGAAATTACAGGCCCCACATTCCACGCAATCCACCGCAAAGTCGCCCCACAAGCTTGAATCCGTTGCGCCGCGAACGGCGCCGGCCAGGTCCATGCCGGGTCGCAGGCCAACTTCGGTGGCCTGCTTGCTGACCCGATCGTACATCGCCGCTCGACGGTGCTTTCCATCTTCCAGCAGATCCTCATTCGCCGGTGCCAGATAGTCCGACACCTCGTCCAACAACTGTGCGCCTCTTTCACTCCCGGCATCGATTAGATACTGGCCAGACACGGGTGAGATATTTATCTCGTAACCTTCCTCGGCATACGGTTGCTCGTCCACGACCGGACAAAAACATACGTCTCGGCAGTCCGTGCAATCGGCGGTTACTAAGATCGTTTTCTCGCGGGCTTCTGAGTAAACCGGATCGTCGGGAGACAGGCCAAGAAACACGTGGTCTTGGATCTTGAGCCCTGCGAGATCACAGTTCTTTACACCGATCACGATGCGCTCTCTCAACGGCGTCGTCTCCGCGCCGTCCATCGTGGGACCGAGAAACTCGCGCGGTTGAAACAAGACGGACTTCAAAGGTTCAATCGGCCGGAAGTCGCCAAGTGTGTGCTTGGACGCATCCCAATGATCGGTTCGTACCAAGTGATATTGTCCTGCTTCGCCATCTTGTAATGCGAAGATTTGACGCCCACGACAAAGTTCAGACAGGAACTCGTCGATCGTGCGGCCTTCGGCGAGTTGTTGGATTATCGTGTTCATCAACGGATGCCAGTCGATTGGGGTAACCATCATGGCGAAGGCACTTCTTGTGCCAAAGACGCCAACGCCGAATTCTCTGCGGCAACGTCGTTCGGCACGTGCGAATCCGCACAGATGCTTCTGCACCCGACCCGAAATCCTGTGGGACGGTTTCTCAAACCGTTCGCGACGGATTGGAAATCCGTTCTACTTTGTTCGTAGGCATCGTGGCATGAGGTAGAGCAGCAGGCCGACGGCTGCGAGCGACGTGCCAATGATAATCGCCGCCCTGCCCACGAAGGGCAGCATGACCAGCGATGAAAAAACGCCCAACAAAGGAATAACAGGCAGCTTGCCGATGCTGCCTGGGATCTTGAATGGACGGTCGACATGCGGTTCGCGATATCGCAACACAACGACGGCTCCGTTGATAATCACGAACGTGGTGAGTAGCGAAAAATTCGTCAGGCTGGCGACAACTGTGATGTTTTGCAACGTGACGATCATCGCGATCGCAAGAGCAGCGACGGCGCAAGTCGCGACATAGGGACTCTGCCGCGTTTTGTGGATCTTGGCAAAGACACGTGGCAGCGAACCGTCTTCGGCCATCCCGTACAACAGCCGCGCCGCCGACATCAACATGATCAGCACTGTGTTGCCCGTTGAAAAAAGAGCAATGACCGACAGCACAAGAAATGCCTTGTGTCCCAGGGCAAAGGCCGCAACGTCGGCAAGCGGCGACTTTGACGCTCCGAGTTTTTCCCAGCCGAGGACCGAAACGGCACAGAGGGCGACAACGACGTAAAGAATCGTGGTGACAACGATTGAGAACATGACAGAACGAGGAATGTTCTTCGAGGCGTCACGCGTTTCTTCGGCAAGTTGGACGATCTCCTCAAAGCCGATGTAGGCAAAGAAGATCAGCGCCGCTGCCGTCAATATGCCGATCGTTCCACCTGTCGCCGTCTCGAAATAGTCGGTGGTCCCCATTTTCGGTAGACCAACCACAATGACAATGCCAAGTCCGATCAACTCGACCGCCGTGCAGATACCAGCGACCCAAGCCGACTGCTCGATGCCATAGACCAGCAACGCCGCCGCGGCAACGACCAGCAGGCTTGCACTCAAGATCTCGTTGGTCCCAGTCATGGCGTGTAGATATCCCGCGAAACCGATCGCAACGGTCGACGAACAAACGCACACACCAAGCAGCAAGATCCACGCGGTAAGAAATGCCACAAAAGGCCCGAACGCTCGACTAGCGTAATAGTACTGCCCGCCCGCCTTCGGAATAAACGAACTGAGTTCCGCGTAGCTAAGCCCCGTAACGCCGGCAACCACGCTGGCGATGAAGAACGAAAGCCAGACGGAGTTTCCGGCGAGCAACGCGGCCTGTCCCACCAACGTGTAGATGCCGGCGCCCAGCATGACGCCCACGCCCATCAGTGTGCATTGGACGAGCCCGAGACTGCGCTTCAGCTCTTGCGTCATTTCGTTGTTACGGAGTTCTTGAGGATTTCGTCGACGGCAATGTTGTCAACGAAGAGATGAGGCTGAGTCGATGGACATCCGCAAACTCGGCTTCGAGATCCGAATGGAACAGCAGATACGGTCACAGTTTTTGCTGTTCGATGTGTCTGAGCGTTGCGGCCGATGCTGTAAACAATTAGCAGCATGTATTGTGCCAACGGTGTGTATCAGGAAACGGCGTAAGGTTTGCTATCCGTCGTGCGGTTGCCCACAATGGTCGTTGCGCGCACTTTGTGCGTTTTCGCGCACAATCGGTGCGACAGATTCGAGAGACATTTCTTCACTTGATCAGTCAAACTGTATTTGGGAGTACGTGAAATGAAGACACATCTATGTGCCATTCTCTTGCTGGTTGCGGCCTTGAGTTTTGTGTCCCCGTCTCAGAGCCAAGCGGACGATGAGGGGTTTGTTTCGCTGTTCAACGGCAAGGATCTCAGCGACTGGGTAATCGTTGGAAAGGAACAAGGCTGGGCCGTCAAGGATGGCGTGATTCGTTCGGAAGGAGCCATGAGTGGCAAATGGCTGCGCAGCAACAAGCAGTACGAAGATTTTGTCCTGAACGTCGAATGGCGCCTCTCCAAAGGTGGCAACAGCGGAGTGTTCATTCGCGTTGCCGAAAAAGGTTTGCCGTGGTTTTCCGGCTACGAAGTGCAAATCTCAAACGCTCCGCGGGACGAAAAGCATTGCACCGGGTCGCTGTACGGATTCGTCGCGGTCAATCCGAGGCCCGACGAATCGGCCGACAAGTGGCACAAGTTTGAAATCACTTGCAAAGGCACTCACATCACCGTGATTGCCGATGGTGTCAAATGCATCGACTACGACCAGGCATCGTCTGACAAGACCAAGACGAAGCCGATGAAGGGCTACATCGGGCTACAGGATTCCCATTCGTCACAAGGCCACTATGTCGAATACCGAAACGTGAAGATCAAAGAGTTGGATTGAGCTGAAGCACATTCTTCTAGCACCCACCGAATCTATCTGAGGCCTGTGATGTTTCCGTCGGAGTCAACATCAATGCAGTTTGCCGCGGGTTTGGACGGCAAGCCGGGCATCGTGCCGATATCACCTGCGAGTGCGTAGATAAAGTCGGCACCCGATGCGAGTCGAACTTCGCGAATGGGGATTCGAAAACCGCGTGGACGACCTTTCCGCGTTGGATCGTGGCTCAGCGAGTATTGTGTCTTGGCGATGCAGACGGGTAGTTGGCCAAATCCGTCAACTTTGATCTTTCGAAGTTGGCGGACCGCAGCCGGCTCAAAGTCGACACCCTCACCTCCATAAATCTTCGTGGCAATCGTTTGGAATTTGTCCTCGGGCGGCATGTCAAGTGGATAGAGGAATTCGAATTGGTTGGGCTTGTCACACGCTTGGATCAACGCCCTTGCCAGACTTGTCGCGCCGTCGCTGCCAAGACGAAATGCATCCGTGATCTCGGCCGCTGTTGCACCGTTACTTTGCGCAAGTTGTCGCACCAATTCCAACTCGCGATCCGTATCCGTAGGAAATTGATTCACCGCAACGACGACCGGCAGGCCGAATTGCCGAATGATGTCGATATGCGCCGCCAAGTTTTCCGATCCCTCGCGGATTGACTCGAGATCCTCACTCAGCAATTCAGCCGGAAGCGGCTTACCCGCGCGGACTCGGAAACGCCCGCTGTGCATCTTCAACGCACGAACAGAACAGACCAGCACCTCGGCGGTCGGGCGCAAACCGCTGATACGGCACTTGATGTCAAAAAACTTTTCGGCACCACAATCCGCGCCGAAGCCGCTTTCGGTAATGACATAGTCGCCAAGCCGCACGGCAGCCAAGTCCGCGAGGATCGAACAATTTCCATGCGCGATGTTTCCAAACGGCCCCGTGTGAACCAGAGCCGGAGTATGCTCACAAGTCTGCACAAGATTCGGCCGAGCAGCGTCGCGGAGCAATGCAGCCATCGCGCCAGCGCAGCGCAGATCCTCAGCAAACACGAGCTGGTCGTCAGTCGATTGTCCGACGAGCACTCTGCCGAGGCGTGTGCGAAGATCCTGAAAGCTTGTCGCCAACGAGAGTACTGCCATCAATTCCGATGCCGCAGTCAACTCAAAACCCGTTTCACGAAGTGGCGCCTGGCGCAGGTTACCGAGTCCCGTCACGATGCGGCTCAATCCCTTGTCGCAAATGTCGATACAGCGCTGCCAGGTAATACTTGCCGGGTTAAGGATCGGCGACTTTCCACGCTTGACATGGTTGTCAATCATCGCGGCCAACAGATTGGTGGCCGAGGTGACGGCATGCATGTCACCGGTAAAATGTAAATTGACATCGTCACTCGGCAACAGAGTCGCACGCCCACCACCAGCACCACCACCCTTGATCCCAAACACCGGAGCTAGCGATGGCTCCCGAAGCGTCGCAATTGCTTTTTTCCCTTCGCGGCACAAAGCCATTGCCAGCGCGATCGTGACAACGGTCTTCCCTTCTCCGAACGGAGTTGGAGTGATCGCCGTCACGTCGACATATCGACCTAACGGGCGCTCCGTCAGTTTCCGTTCCAGCCCCAACGCGAGTTTTGCTTTGTGTCGGCCGTAGGGCTCATAATCCCGCAGTCCCAGGTCAAGTGATGATGCGATTTCGTCGACGGGCCTGGGGGACGGGTGCGAGTCTCTCAACATCGATTCTCCGATTCACATACCGAGGTCACACATTACATGGCCGACTCGGCCATTGCAACTTTAATGCCACGTGCAAGCGGTTTCTTTGCTGTACGTGAGAAGAACGGATTGACTTGATGTCGCGCAAGATGGGTGTAAGTCACGCGCAAACACAAGGCAAGCGGCATTCCAAGTCTGACCAAAACGAAAGTCATACATATCGACCAAAGTGCATATTTCCTATTTTAGACAATCCTTAAACTTTTTCTAAAATACCCCCTTGGCGCAGTCCTAAAATTCTCTTACAAAGACGCCCCATAAGGATTCGGTCAGGAAATACTCTTCTATGGCCGGGGTGTTTTTTCGGAAGGGATTCCGGTTGGGTCGAAGGACGTTTAACGGATTCCCATCAGGAGAAATAGCTCACCAGGACGAATTGCAGGACACGAATCTCCCACCCACCCCTGGCGGTCTCTCGTGCCACACCACGCTCGCTAGTTTTTCCCGCCTGACGTGATGTGCTGGCTCACTGTCTGTCGTTTTACCACCATTGATTCTGGAAAGGAGTCAACTATGAATGCTGTGTTGGCAACGTTTGTGATTTCGGCGGCTTTGGGCGCAGAACCCGCTCCCAAGTGGCAATCGGATTATGGTGTTGCACTCAAATCGGCTCGTTACAATCATCGCCCTTTGTTGATCGTGCTGGAAAACGCCAATGATCCTGCGAAGAGCATCGAGCAGGTGCAGTACAACAAGGATTCGTCACAGGTCAAATTGCTGAACACCTATTCGCTGTGCCGCATCGACGTTTCGACCGAATACGGCCAACGAGTTGCCAAGGCCTTTAAAGCCACGCAGTTCCCCTACACGGTGATTACCAACACGGGTGCCAGTCGAATCAAATACCGCAAGGCCGGGCAATTCACGGGCGATCAATGGAATGCGGCGCTGGTTGCTCATAAGAGTTACGCTCGAACGAACAATGTGAGCAAAACGAACAGTAGCTCGCGAAGTTCTGGCACGTACTCGACACGTTCACGCGGTCGCTTTTGCCCTACGTGACGGTAACTCAAATCGGTGTCCGTGCGACACCAAATCGACGATTCATCAAACACAACAGCCCCGCTCGACAACTGCGACGAGCGGGGCTGTTTTTACGTAGGGTGCGTGGAGCACGGCCAAATTCAATCTGGTGTGTTCCGCAAGCCAATCCAACCAAACACACGACGGGATGAAGCTCGCCAACGGTGCCGTGCGCAACGCATCGACCTGTGAAGGCTTGCTGCACACACCTTATTGTTTGATCTAGTCCTTCAACGCTTGCTTGAGCAGCTCTTCCAAAACACTGGTCAACACGCCTTCGACGGGCGATTTGCGTTTCATGCGCAGGTCCCAGGCCGTGACCCATTGGATGTCTGTCCGCTTCATACCAAAATCACGGACCAATCGCTCCTCGAAATCCGGCATGTGGGCGGCACCATAAAAGATGCCGATGCGTTTTTGACCGTTGGCCAGTTGCTTTTGGAAAACACGCATGGCCGCCTGGTTGCGGTCCTTGATCAGAATTGTATCCAGCGTGTTGCCCAGTCCCGAACCAGCTCCGTTGAGATTGGCAAATTGCTCAGCCAGCAATCGCTTGAACTTTGTCGTCCCGTATTCGTCGAACAACGTGTCGAACGGATCGAAGTTCTCCAACGATTTGAACTTGTCCGGATTTTGCTCCAAGTCCCGGGACTGAAGATTCTGCTGACGAAGTACATCGGCGGCGATGCTTAGTGCCAGCGTGATCCCGTTGTCGCCACGCTTCTCGATCGCTTTGCCCATTTCGGCCGGTGACATGTCGGCGTGGACGAAGTTTTCTCGCTTGTAATCGATGTAGTTCAACTGGTGTTTCAGGTCGAGCACCGATTGCGAGATCTTTTGAATCCAGCGCAGCGGGTTATCGCTGTCCGCATCGGGATCGGGCACGGCTCGCTCTGGCGGCGCAACCAATTCGTACAATAGTGCGTCGTACTGCTCGAAGTGCCGATTCAGATACTCGTAGTAAGCAGCATCGCCAATGTGAACGACGCCGATCAGGTCAACAACCAGCCCCCCTTCGCCGGATGCCGGGACATACCGCGCGATGGAAGTTTGCAGTGCGATTGGCGCGTCTTCCTCCATGCTGCGACGGATCCGCATGTGGTTGGTGATCGACGGTTTCGTGGGTTTTGCCGAGATAGGTTTGTTCAGCGAGCCTGGATCGGCTTGCAATAACGCCGTCGAAGTTAAGAACAAAACGGCGACCAACCAGCACTTCAGTGCATGAGCACCATACTTCATGTGACTGCTCCTCAATCAAAAGGGGAATTGAACGGGGGATAAG
>CAYFJO010000158.1:0-22473 GCA_964343305.1 uncultured Pirellulaceae bacterium
TGCCCACGGAAGAATTTCGGGTCTTTGGTTCGCTTTACATGAACGAGCCACTATCAACGACCGCCGCACCACTGATGGTGGGCCGTGCAGAAGGCGCGGATAAACAAGAGCCCGTCGCCTGGACCCACCAACGCCCCAACGGCGGCCGAGTGTTCTACACGTCGCTTGGCCACCCGAAGAGTTTCGACGTGCCAGGTTTTACGCGAATGCTTCGAAACGCCACCTACTGGGCTGCGGGTTTTCCGGTACCCGCGACGCCCTGATCATTTTTACGCGCTGCCATCAGCCATCTGATCAGGTAGAATACATATACAGCGACCAAAGGAGTAAACCATGGCAACCGTGGCTGAACGAACTGGCCAATACACATTCGACGATTTCCTGGTGCTTATCAAGGAATACCAGAAAGCGGATTTGTTAGACGGAGTGATCTACATGGCATCGCCAGAAAGCACGGACGACAACAAACTCGGCGGCTGGCTTTACAGTTTGATATTGGAATATGTTTCCGAGCTAGATTTGGGTGAGGTGTACTACTCGCGAGTCGCGTTTCGCATCACGGAAAAACGCGGTCCTGAACCGGACGTCGCATTTGTTGCCAAATCCAGATTGAACTTGGTGCAAAGAGGATTTGTTGATGGAGCGCCGGACATAGCTGTCGAGATCGTCAGTCCAGACAGCGTCCAGCGTGATTACGAGAAGAAGCGATTGGTTTACGAAGCTGGTGGAGTGAAAGAGTACTGGATCATCGATCCCGCCGAGCGAGAAGCCACATTTCTACGCCGCACGCGCGGCAAATTCCACGAAGTGAAATTGGCTGGCACGGTTTTTGAAAGCAAGGTATTGTCTGGCTTTCGACTCGATGTGAAGTGGCTCTGGTCCAAGCGCCGGCCTTCGGCATTAAGAGTGATTAACGACTTGCTTAATGAATAGAATCGCCAGTGAAAAAGTACTATTGCGATCTCTGCGGTTATGCGGCGCAACGCTCACAACGGATGGTCGACCGTGGTATCAAATTCGTTCGCGAACCTACCTCAGTGTTATGCTCAACTTTGCAGTGCTATTCTGGATTGGACGAATTTCCGACTGGTGGATTTTCGGCACACAAAAGGGAATTGGTTGGGTGGTGTTGATAATGGTCCACACACTTTTGGGAACGTGGATCGCATGCGAATTTGAATGGATCCGGCCAAATCGTGACAACAAAGCTGAACTACACCGGAAAAGTTCCGATTAAAGCGATGAAAGGCCAAGTTCGGCAAGTTTCTCTTTCGTCGGCACGCCTTCATCGTCCCAGCCGCGTTCTTGGTAGTAGACGGGGAGCATCGCGTCGAGATTGACGGTGACGCCTTTGGCCGGGCCGTCTTTGTGGCCTTCTTCGAGCAGCCGTTTGGGTAACGAGTCATCGGCCTTGGTCAGCCCGGCTTTGATGTTCCACAAGCGTTCGAGGTTCCACGTTCGTTCGCCGATCTTGACGAAATCGTCGAGCGTGTAGTCGACACCCGTTGCGGCGGCGGTGATGGGGACAAACGTTTCAATGCCGCCGCCAGCAAAGCCAACGAACAGGCACAAGCCCGTGTTGTCGTGCGACGTCGATTTGTGTTGCTCCTGGACGACCCACTCGGCTTTGCCGTCGGGTGTGTGCGGGTCCATGCCGTCTGGTGCCGTCTCGACACCAGGCGTCCAGGCGCGGAGATGGCAGGCTCCGCGATTGCATGTCGCGTAGGCGATGCCCATGCCTTGGAAACCGCGAGGGTCGTAGGCCGGGAACTCTTGGCCTTTGCTGCCCATGAAGACGTCCGGGTTTTTGAACTTCTCGCCGAGCAGCTTTGAACCCTCGGCCAGTTCGTCGCCGAAACCTTCGCGGAAGGCGGTGGCTTCGGTCATGCGGACCAGCGCTTCGCCGGATCCGAAATTCAATGGTAATTCGACCATGTCGTCGGTCACCGTGCCGGTTTCGTAAAGTTCCATGCCAGCGGCCAACGTCGCGCCCATGGAAATCGGGTCCATGCCCAGATCGTTGCACAGCCAATTGGCTTTGAGCACTGCATCAAGATCGCCAACGCCGCAGTCTGCGCCGAGTGCCCAAGCGGCTTCGTATTCGGGGCCTTCGCCCGCTTGTTTCCAATTGCGCGGATGCGTGTTGACCATGTACTTGTCGGAATGCTCGCCCAAGCGACACACGCGACCGCAGGCAATCGTGCACGCGAAACACGCTTTGTTGGTGACCATGCGCGTGTTTTTGATCGCGTTGCCGTTCAGGTTTTCGTATTCTTCAAATTGACCTGACTGGAAGTTGCGAGTTGGCAGTCCGCCAAACGTTTGTGTGAGATCGATCACGGCAGCAGTCCCTTGATCCGTGAAACCTTCGCGGCCGGGATTGTCTTGCATCAACGCCCTCATGTCCGCAACGGATTTCATGAACGCGGCTGGATCAGCAATCTCGACTCCGCTCGTTCCCCGCACGGCGATCGCTTTCAGGTTTTTGGAGCCCATCACGGTTCCCACGCCGCTTCGTCCAGCAGCGCGGTGTTTGTCGTTCATAATGCTGGCAAACTTGACCAGGTTCTCTCCGGCCGGTCCGATGCAGGCCACGCGAAGTTGCGGTTGACCAAGATCGTTGCGCAGGCCATCTTCCGTTTCGAAAACGTTCTTGCCCCAGTAATCCGAGGCGTCGCGGATCTCGACTTGATCGTCATGAATGTACAGGTACACGGGTTTGGGCGACTTGCCTTCCAGGATCAGCATGTCGTAGCCGGCGAATTTTAATTCAGGTCCCCAGTGGCCGCCGGAGTTCGAGGTGGTGATCGCACCGGTTAATGCCCCTTTGGTGACGACCATGTATCGTGCACCGCAGGGAGTGGGTGTGCCAGTCAGCGGGCCGGTCACAAAGATCAGTTTGTTTTCCGGCGAAAGCGGATCGACCGTGGGATCCATTTCTTCGTACAAATAACGATCGGCCAAGCCACGGCCACCTAGATACTCGTGCAGCCAGTCGGTCGGGATCTCTTCGACCTTTGATGTGCCAGCGGTCAAATCCACACGAAGAAGTTTTCCTATCCAACCACCCATGTCACTTGCCTTTCGTTGGAATTTGTGTCGAGCAATTGTCCCAATTGCTCCCAGAACAATTGGGACTACTGTTCTACGATTCAAATATTGTCAGCGGTTGGCGAACTGTTTGTCTAGAGTGTTCCAGCAATTTCGTCAAGATATCGAGAATGTCGAATCGAATTGACTCTCGTTTTGGTCTGATTTACAACTTTACCTAATCCCACCTTCCTAATCCTCCGCGGTATCCCACCATGATTCGACACGGCGCTCTCTGTTTCATCGCGGCTTTTGTTGTTCAGGTTGCTTGTGTTTGCCCCGATTCAACCGCCGGCAGCCCGCATCGCTCGCCGGTTGATCTGGTTGTGTCGGCCGACGACAGTTGGCTGGTCACGGTCAACCAGACTTCCGATTCCATCTCTCTGGTGAACGTCGAGGCTGGCACCGTCATCGATGAAGAGCCTGTTGGACGTCGGCCGACGGCGATCGCGATCACTCCCGATGGCAAACAGGTTTTGGTGAGCGAAAGTTCTTCCGGCGCTGTCTCCATTTTCGATGTTCGCGATGGCGAGCTATCTCGGGTGGGCGCGATTGAGGTTGGATTTGAACCATATGGCATCAAAGTCAGCCCGGATGGAAATTTGGCGTACGTCGCTCTTTCGGCGTCGGCCGAAGTCGCGGTGCTTGATCTGAATTCACAAAAGCTGATCGACAAGATTCCCGTGGGCGAGTGGCCGAGATACCTCGCACTTTCTGCGGACGGTACAAGGCTTGCAGTCGGGTGCAGCGGTTATCGCGGAATCTGGATTATCGACACCCAGACGCGCGAGCTGGTGCGAAAGGACCGTTGCGATGCGCTGAACATCGGCCATTTGCAAATGTCCAACGATGGCAAGCACGCTTATTTCCCGTGGGTCATTTATCGGCGTACTCCCATCACGGCGGGCAACATTCGCCAAGGTTGGGTGCTGGCCACGCGGATTGCCCGCGTGGGAACCGAGGAACGCATCCGCGACGTCATGTCTCTCGATCCACGCGGCCGAGCGGTGGCCGATCCTCATGGTCTGGCCATCACGTCGGATGAACAACAACTCGTCGTCTCGGCTTCTGGCACTCATGAATTGCTCATCTATCGGCTACCCGATCTGCCGTTCAGCGACTTTGGCAGCGGCAACAATATTCCCGGCTCGTTGCTCAACAACAAAGAGCGCTTCGATCGAATCGAACTCGGTGGGCGACCGCTGGGTTTGCGAATGGGCAAAGACGATCGATTTGTCTATGTCTCCAATTACCTGCTCAGCAGCGTACAAATCGTCGATTTGAAGGAGCATCGATTGGTCCGTGAGATTCCGCTCGGTGGCCCCACGGAGCCGTCACTGGCTCGACAAGGCGAAGCGATTTTCTTCGACGCCAAATACAGCCTCGATCAATGGTACAGTTGCCAAAGTTGCCACTACGAAGGCGGCACCAACGCGATTACCATCGACACGCTGGTCGACGGTTCGCCGCGGACTTACAAAACCGTGCTGCCGCTTTACAACGTTGGGGAAACGTCGCCTTGGACCTGGCACGGTTGGCAAACCGATCTCCAAGCAGCCATGAAAAAATCGCTCACGTCCACAATGCTTGGTCCGCAGCCATCCGATGAGGATGTTGAAAAACTGACTGCCTATTTGAAGACCATCGGCACACCTCACAATCCATTTCGCAACTCGGACGAGAGTATCAGCGAGGCCGCCACGCGCGGCCAGCGGGTCTTTCGAAGTGAACAGGCGAACTGTTCGTCCTGTCACAGCGGCAAACATTTTACCGACGGTGAGTTGCATGACGTTGGAACAGCAGGCAAGAGCGACAAATACGAGGGCTACAACACTCCGACCTTGATCGGTGTTCACCGCCGAGTGAGATTCCTGCATGATGGGCGCGCCAAGTCGTTAGACGAGTTGTTGACCGGCGCGCACAGCCCGGAAAAAGTCTCAGGATCCAAAAAACTCTCGGACAAAGATTTGCAAGATCTGATTGAATATCTGAAAACGTTGTAGCAAAAACGTGCTAGTGGTCGCCAAAGCTTAGTTCTAGAGTGGAGTCTTCGAGCCCCCCTGATCAGGAATCGTACGAGAGCAAATCCAGCGTTCACCTGACTCATTTGCAGAACGCAATCTGCGAGAATATCATGACATCTTCCGCCAGCGTCTTGAGTTTCCCTCCTTGCCTTGCGGCAGAGCACTTCAGTGTCGAAGTCAAAACAAAAACCGAAGACCCTCAACGAATGTCAACGCGCGCTTGCTAAGGCCAAAAGAAACTGTCGCCGTGCCCAGCAACGATTGGAAGCGGTCTGTGATTTTCTGGAAGACCAAGAACGGCAATCCCGCGATGTGCAAGAGATGATCGGCTTGCTGACGGACGGCGAGCGAGAAGTGATGACACTCGTGGTGGAAGGGTGGCCGAACAAAGCCATTGCCAGTCGGCTTGATCTGAGTACGCGGGGCGTCGAGAAACGTCGTAAACAAATGATGAACAAGATGCAGGCTCGTTCGATTGCCGATCTGACGCGCAAAGTGACGATTGCCGAGAGGCAGTATCCACCGGAGTGCGGAAAACCACACCCGAATAAAATGCGACGAAGCTGATATCATAGTTGTTCGGCCCACTGATGGGCGTTAGACTATCCCCCAATACAACCGACGAACACCCGTGTTGGGGCGACATAAAGCAATGGCTGACAATTCCATCAAACTTCTCGTCGTCGACGATCATCAGGTGATCCGCGCAGGTCTGGAGGCGATTCTGGCCGAAACGGAGATTCAGATCATCGCCCAAGCAGAAACGGCGGCCGATGCCTTGCAACTCGCAACACAACTCGAACCGGACATAGTCCTGTTGGATATTCGCCTGGCCGACAGCAACGGACTTGACGCTTTGGGACGGATTCGAATCGAACGACCCCGGATGCCGATCGTCATGTTCTCTGCTTTTAATAATCCCCCTTGGATTGCTCGCGCCGTCGCTTTGGGTGCGAACGGATTTCTGGTCAAGTCGGTGGGGCACGATGAAATGCTTGCCACGATTCGCAAGGCTGCGGCTGGCGAAAACACTTTTTCGCCCGAATTGCTGAGGCGAGTGACCGGCGCGCTGGCAACGCCCCGCGCGGCGAATGACACCGAAGTGCCGTTGACACAAAGGGAGTTCGAAGTCCTCAAGCATATGGCCGGCGGTCACACGAACAAAGAGATCGCCAAAATGCTTCACATCAGTTACGAAACGGTCAAAGAGCACGTTCAACACATTTTGCGAAAGATCGGGGTCAACGATCGAACTCAGGCGGCGGTCTGGGCAGTGCGGCAGGAGTTGGTGTAGGGAGATACACCGCAGGGGGCATTCAATACCACACGATTGAGTTGCATGGGGAACTCTTGACGGCTTGCAGCGGGAAGCGAAAAATTCCGGTTGCTGGCATGGATGGTTTCGTCGACTTGGATGCCGGCTACGATGAAGCTATTCTTCGTGTCCTCATGGTGTCCCGACGTCATGAAACCGCCTCGAGATCTTCGAAACAGAGCTTTGAAGAATCACATATCAAGGAGAACCCAATGGAACAATGCACGGCAACGATCCGACACTACGGCGATAACCTGTTCGAGAATCTGGCGGTTCGGCTTGACGATTGCTCAACCGATAAGAATCGAAACCATTGGTTCGGCGATTTCACGCTGCCGCCCCACGCGACGATTGAGCAACGGGGTGTGTTTCGGTTGATCATTCAAGACGGACGCGAGGGTGACATTCTGCTGGACACACAATCTGTCGACAGTGACAGTCCTAGTGTGATTCGATTCCACGGCTGCAGCCCTCTTGTTTGAGCATGCGCGTTTCCCAACTTGCTAGCACGAAAGATCACTATTGACTCGGATTGGGACACTCAATACTTTACCAGGTTATTCTGGCGGAACGGATGCTGCCCCACAAAACACTTTGTGGAACGGTGAGAACGGATGTCTCGCCGTTCCGCTGCCAATCTCCCCCCAACAACACCCGCGCTGCTACACTTCTCGCAACAGTCGTTTGCGACACGCAATGCATGCCCAAAAGAGCAATTCGCTTTGAATTTTTTTCCTTGTCCATCGCCAGGACAACGAAATAATTCCTACGAAAGCGAGGCCCACGGACATGCAACAAATCAATCTCTTGATAGCTGTGGCGAGCAAATCGATGCGGGAGTCCGTAACGGAAGCACTGGCGAAAACGGAAACCAATGTGGTCGCGATCGTATCAACGTGCGAATCAGCGCAACGCTTCGCGAAGAATCCCAAGGTCAATTTCCTGTTGCTGGAAACCGAGTTAATGGACGGCGATAGCCTGTCGCTGCTGGATGCGATTACGACCGCAAGACCCGAACTGCCAGTTATCATGCTCTCCAGCACTGACAGCCCGCTACGTGTGTTGTTGGCCGATGAGTGCGGAGCCAGTGCCTATTTGTCTCACTTCGATTCGCATGAGTTAATAGCCGCGATCCATCGGCACCAAACTCAAACCAGTCCACATCCCGCGAGCATTGACGACCGCCCATCAAAGAGCCAGTGTCACGGGCTCCCATTGCCGCCATGGAGTAACGGATACAGCTATTTGGAACACAACTAGACATCGTACCCTTCTACCCGCAGCTTCAAACTCACGCGGTGTCGATGGCTCTCCACCCGGAGAAGTCAATGGGCAGCCTGATCTTTTGCAAATTCATCGGCTAAACCTTTCCGAGTCAGTGCCTTTGGTGCGAAGGATATTGGAAACGAACATCGTGCGTCTCCTCAATGGGTTCTAGGTCCACGTGCCGGCGCGATCCTGCTGCTCGCGGCTGCGTGATTAAACCACTCGACCAACCGAGAACATGAAACGCGGATCGTCCCACAGTCCGTCGTACCACTGAGGGGTCTTCCTTGTTGGACTTGCGTCACGCGGAAGGACTTTGTGATCTGGGTAACTTGACGGCGGTCTTCGCGGTGGTTCCACGGACGGTCTGTGGCGTATGTCCAACGATTTTTCGGCGCGAAGAACCAGCACTTGACTCGCTGGCGCGTCGCTGTCATTCAACTGTGGTGGCGCTTCCAAAGGTTCTTGATCGCTGCCTGCGGCCAACGCGATTACCGCCAGTCCAACTAAAGCCGCCAGCAAGATTCGCCAAACCGATTCGGGGCGCCTTGTCGCTGTCACCTTCATGGCTTGTGCCTTTCGTTCTGGTCATCTTTCGTGATTGATCAAACCGCTCGTCGTAGCGCGCGCAAAGAAAAAAACCCAACTCCTCGCAAGGAACTGGGCTTGGTCGTTCGCGGCGGTGCCCGCGCGGCAAGATAAAACAATGCGTTCATCTGACCAACTCAACTGGTATCGTGGCAGACTGGTTCTCTCAACACATTTTACTACAGCGGAAATACTCCTGTATCAGGCGGCTGACGCTTTTGAACTAGGCAGAAAAATGTAATGACAATAGGCATTTCCCCGATGCCTATTCGTCGCTCCTAAAGGGTGTCCCGGAATTGGTAGCGGAAGTCGTGAGACTTCCGATTAGTGTTGTAGCTACGCTCGCCAGAGCGTGGAGGTCCGCCGTCTGGCGACGGCAGCTACAATCAAATTGGACACTTATTTCTCGAACGATCCTTAGTTGTTTTCCAACACCCACAGCACGGCGTGTCGCGTGATCTCGTTGCCGTTTTTCAGACCGAGCTTGTCCTTAATGTGCTCGCGATGCGTTTCAATCGTCTTGATGCTCAAATGCAACGCGTCGGCAATTTGTCGTGAGGAATTCCCCTCGCCAATCATCTGGTACACTTCCATTTCACGATCGGACAGCAGATCGATCGACGGACGCTCCAGCGAATCGTGGTTGTGGTTGGCAAGCCGATGCAACAGTGTCTCGGTCATCTCGGCGCTGAGGTAGATTTGGCCGCCCAGGACATGCCGGATCGCTGGGACGATCTTTTCTGTTGCCTCGCATTTGTTGATGTACCCCAGCGCCCCCGCATGCAACGAACGCTCGGCAAAGATGGATTCGTCGTGCATGGACGAGACGAGTATCTTGATCTCTTTGTGATGTGCTTTGATCCGCTTGATGAGATCGAGTCCATTTCCCCGCTCGAGCGAAATGTCGACGACCACGAGGTCCGGTTGACACTCGGCGAGTTGGGCCATCGCATCATCCGCGCCGGTGGACTCGCCGCAAACCTCCAGTTCCAGTTCGTCGGAAATCAATCGTGAAAGTCCATAGCGAATCATCGCGTGATCATCCACGATGAAGATCCGCGCGGGCCGGCTCAAGTGGCTCGGACGTGAATAGTCTGGTTTCGATAAAGTTGCAGTCATGGCAGGGCTCCTGGAAGAGAAGGCGCGTGATTGAGGTGCCACCGCGCGGTCGGGATGAGAATCTCCCGCACGGATACAGATGAGAGACAATGTCATCGATCGCCAGATTGATGGGCCGAGTGTCCATTTCAATGACCTGGCTGGCGGCACGCAACGAAGCGTCGTCAGTTTTGACGAAAACCGTTTTCGAAAAACTCAAGCCTGCGACGATCCTGTCGAAGGATGAGGATAATGCTGTGACGCGTGGTTGTTCGTTTAGTGTGAACTGGTGTGCTCGTTGTCGTCAAGCACAATTGGATGCGAATTTCAGAAAATCGCTGATTGCAAAATCATCATGCGACTGATTGGCGGCGATGTTTGCGGTGAATCGCCTTGCGCGACTAAGAGCCTATCGTCAGCAAATGCCTGATACCGATTTAGCCTTCCTGCCTAACTCAAACTCCGACACAGTCCGATTCAGATCGACGGTATTCCAAGGGTAAAATGACCAACAGTCGAGCGCCAGGCCCGTGTAATACTTGTCTAATTCGAAGCTCATCTAAACTAAGGAGCCGCAATCATGAATGCTCGCAAGGTTCTGTTCCCCAGTGACTTTTCCGAGTGCAGCGAAAGTCCCCTGGAGGAGGCGGCATCTTTGGCACTCGATACTGGAGCAAAGTTGATCATCTTGCATGTTGTCGAAGACGAAGCCCGGTACGAGGACCATGGATACGGTGGATTTCCGGTGATCGACGATGAAGCCCATCTGAACGATGAATTGGAACAAGTCACCCCGAGTGACTCTCGTGTTTCCTACGAGCATCGACTGATGCATGGCGATCCGGCCGCCACGATTTTGCGATTGGCCGACGACGAACAAGTCGACTTCATCGTCATGGGAACACACGGCCGTAGGGGAATGATGCGCTTTTTGATGGGAAGTGTCGCCGAAGACGTCGTTCGTCATGCGAAGTGTCCGGTGCTGACCGTCAAACAATCGCAACACGCGTTTCACTAAAATCATTCGTCTTTCCACGAGGAGATCGATATGAACGTGCAAAGATTTCTCACGCAACGTGACATCTGGTTCGAAACGATTGAACACGACCCAACGTACGACGCCCATTCGCTCGCTCAGGCCGTTCACGTCATGGACCAGGAAGTGGCAAAGCCGATCCTGTTGCGCGCAGACGATGGGTACGTCCTGGTGATTGTGCCGGCGTCATGCGACGTGGATCTGCGAGAGGTCAAGAGTGTTTTGGGCGCGGAACGTGTCATGCTGGCCAGCGAAGCGGATTGTGCTCACGAGTTTTTGGATTGCGAGTTTGGGGCGCGATTGCCTTTTGGATCGCAATACGGATTGAGAACCGTGATGGACGAGCGTTTGCGCGAAGATGACGAAATCGTTTTCGAAGGCAACAGTCACGAACAAGCGATCCGCATGAACCTTCACGACTTCATGCGGTTGGAGCAACCGTTCGTTGCCGATGTGTCCACACCACAGTGCTTTGACTGATTGTGGCCAGCAGCGACTCGGTGCACAAGGTCATCGTTCGGAAAACGGCCAATGCAGGGAGATTTCTTATGACCGTAAAGATCTTGGTTGTGGACGACTCGCAAATGGAACGAGTTCTCATTAAGGGAATGCTTGTGAAGAACCCGGAGTATCGAGTGGACTTGGCTGAAGACGGCGAACAAGCTCTCCGTTGCATCGCGACGAGTCGGCCAGATTTGGTGATCACCGATTTAGTAATGCCTGAAATGGACGGACTGGATTTGGTTCGCACCATGCGGCAGCGGCATTCAAGAATCCCGGTGGTGTTGATGACCGCCCACGGCAACGAATCTGTCGTCCTCGATGCGCTCGAAGCCGGGGCAGCCAGTTATGTGCCCAAGTCGCGTCAGGCCGAACGTTTGCTAGAGACGGTGGATCGTGTGATCAAACATGCTTCGGCCAATCTCACCGGCCAGCAGCTAGGCGAATGCGTACTGGATTATCACTGCCGATTTGCTTTGGACAATGATCTGCAACTCATTCGCGCGTTGGTCGACCAGCTCCAGCAAGTGATGACGGACCAGGGATTTGGAGACACGATCGACCGCATTCGGATCGGCGAGGCTTTGGAAGAATCTTTGCAGAACGCCATGTATCACGGCAACCTGGAAATCGATGAACATGAACTGGCCAACGCCCGCGGGGAATTGGATGATCGGGCACTCCGGCGGCTGGTTGATCTTCGATGTCGCGATCCGCACATTGGCGAGCGAAAGATCCTCGTCGTCGCACATCTAACGCCGAGCGAAGTACGATTTGTCATTCGCGATCAAGGACGGGGCTTCAACACCGCGCCGGTTCGAATGGACAATGCCGTGCGGCGACTCCAGCGCGACCGCCACCGTGGTCTCACTCTGATCCAATCGCTGATGGACGAAGTGCACTACAATGAAACGGGCAATGAGTTGACAATGAAAAAATGCCAACGCGTGCCTTCGCTAAAGAAGTAGTCAACGTGCCGCTACGACGAGCGGCAATGGAACATTTTCGTTCCCGTAGTCAGGGACCATTGTTCCGATCGAATTGGACGAGACAATGGTCCATCCTACAACCTTCTAATGGCAGAAACTGGTCAATGGTATCGACATCTGACTTCCCTTTTGGCGCTAACAGGGGAATAATTCAGCCGCCAAGTGGATCGCATGGGGAAAGTCTTTTGAAAATGCAGAATGCTCCACCACCAACCAGAACATGGTTTGCCCGTGCTCGGAAAGCGTGCTTTTGGCTCATTGGTTTGATGACTGGATTCGTCGCCTTCTACACAATGTGCTGTGGGATTGGCATGATTCCCGTCAACAATGGGTTCGCGGAGTCGACCGACGGGATTGAGATCTTTGTTTTTGCCAGTGACATACACGCGGATGTGATCGTGCCGGTGAAAAGCGAAGTGATCGACTGGCGGCCGTTGTTTCCGGCGGAATGCTTTCCCAAGCGGCGGACGTCGTTCTCTCATATGGCGTTTGGCTGGGGAGATCGTGGATTTTATCTTCACACACCGACTTGGGATGATTTGGAGGTTTCGACAGCGTTAAGCGCACTTTGCTTGCCCAGCGGCGCGGTGATGCACGTCGCGCAATTCAATCGGCCTCGCGAGTCCGATCGCTGCCGGCGGATTGTCATTTCCAATGACCAGTATGCTCGCCTCGTGAAACATATTCAGAATGCATTCTTATTGGACGAAGGTGAAAGTTGCCAATTGATTCCATCGTTCTCCTACACGGGCAATGATGCGTTCTTCGAGGCGAAGGGGCACTACACCATGTTCACAACGTGCAACAACTGGGCGGGACGGGGGCTGAAGAACGCGGGCGTGAAGGTGGGTTATTGGACTCCGTTGCCGAGCATGGTGTTGTATCACCTGCCCGAACCGGAACAGGACTAAGTACTGTCGTAGGACGGGCACTCCTGCCCGTCGTCAGGAAAGTCGAGCAAGAGTGCCCGTCCTACGATCCTTGTCAGACCAGCTTGGTTACACCGGGAATAGCAACGGCCGGTGCGGCGATTTTTCCCCATTCGTATTTCGGTGGTGAAAGGTCTTCTTTTGAGTTAAGGGCTTGCTCCCATGTGACCTTTTGACCTGTGTAGGTGGCCATGCGGCCCATGATGGCCAGCATCGTACTGTGCGCCATATAGCGGCCATTGTTAATCGGTTCGCCGTCGCGGATGCTGGCGAACAAGACGTCGTGTTCGGTTTGATAAATGTCGTTGTCCTCGCCTTCGTAAGTCCATTTCTTATCGCCTTTGGTGATGTACAAACCGCGCTTGCGTTCGTTCAAGTTGACGCTTCCTTTGGACCCCACCACTTGGGCGCTCATGTCTCGTGCACAGCCGGCGATCTGACGCGTGTTGCTGAACAATTTCGCCCCGCTCTCAAACTCGTACGTGACGCTGTGATGGTCAAAGATGTTGCCAAACTCCGGCCCTTTGCGCACTTCGCGCCCACCCATCCCGATCGCGCTGACGGGATACTGGTCGCCCATTGCCCAGGCACAGATATCCAGATAATGCACGTGTTGCTCGACGTTGAAATCGCCCGACAGCCAGGTGAAATAATACCAGTTTCGCATTTGCCAATGCATGTCGGTCCATTCGTCTTTGCGCGGGTGCATCCACAGAAAGCCACGATAGTCGTTGGCTTGCAGCGTATGCACGTCGCCCACTTCGGCCTGATGAATACGATTGATCGTCTCTTGAAATCCGTAGCCGTATCGCAGGCAAAGTCCCGAACAAACCGCGAGATCTTTCTTCTTCGCCTCTTCGCAAAGCTGCAACACGCGGCGCACACCCGGCGCGTCGACCGCAACCGGCTTCTCCGCAAAAATGTGTTTGTTCGCATTGATTGCGGCTTCGATGTGAATCGGCCGAAAGTGCGGCGGCGTGGTGAGCAAGACGACATCCACGCCGCTGTCGATGACCTGCTGGTAGGCATCAAACCCAATGAACTGCCGTTCTTTAGGCACGTTGACTTTGCCGGCAACGTCCTCAATTTCGGTCAAGCTGAGGTGACTCATTGCCAGTCGATCTTCGAATACATCACCCATCGCGGTCAACTGAACGTTCTTGTCGGCACGCAGGGCCTGCACCGCGGCCTTGGTTCCACGGCCGCCACATCCAATCAAACCGACCTTCAACAAATTTCCCCCAGCCGCATGAGCCTGGTTGACAATGCCAAGCGAAGAGATGGTTGCCGCTCCGATCGCCGCGCTGGTGGTGGAAGAAAGAAACTGACGGCGAGAAGATTGTTTGTTTTGCATCGGAGGTCGCCTTGTGACGCGTGGAGGTGGGAGGAGCGCTGGAATGCTGACGAGCATTATAGAGCATTCGCGCGGTAGGGCTCAAATCAATTCAGAAGTGCCTGGGTTTGAGAGACTTCCGAAGTTTCGGAAAACTTCGGAAGTCAGGCCGCTATTCCGGCTTGTTCATCGCAAAACTGTGTAGAATCAAAACCGCGCCAACGGAGACGAGTACCCAACCGAGCCATCGCGGTGGCTGGATCTTCTCGCGATGAATGGCCGAGCTGGCCGATCCGATGGAAAACACAAACGGGTTCGATTGGACCTGTTGGGAATCCTTCGGCTTAAGTTTCGAGGCAATAAATTGGCTGCTCGGCGCGTTGAGAATAAACGAGTCGACCGAGCGGAGTTGAAATCCGAGTAGCAGAATGACGACACCCAGCATAAACCAGTGATTGCGATTCATCTTCATCGGTTCCTTTCAGATCGTAGCCTAATCTCTGTATCGAATCGCATATAAGTGTTTCTTCAACTGGCTTGAATCTGCAAGGTTTGCGCGAACGAATCTAATTGCGATCGTTTTTCCATTTCTCCCATGATGATGAGTTGTGCAATGGTGTTCATCAGATGTCTGGTTTACAGACATCCAGTGAAGGCGATGCGTGGGAACGGATTTCCGATGAATTCATGTGCCACGGCGCAATCGCTGATCCTCTAAGCGTTTAAGGCCATGCAATCAGGCTGGCACAGTTTTTGATAAACGCCATATACTATTACCTTCATTTTCGCCAATCTCGGTCGCTGATCCTACAACGAGCACCCCAGCCACAGGCCGCAATGTCCGACCAAACCATCTCGCATGACCAGACCCTCGAAGCCGAACAATCATCAAGTCTGTGGTCGGCAAGCTTCATCGGCCTCTTATTCACGCAGTTTCTGACGGCCATCAACGACAACGTTTTTCGGTGGCTCATTATCGGAATCGGCAAGGATTATGTGAGCCAAGACAACGTGGGCATGATTCTGACGATGGGCACCGTTTGTTTCGTTTTGCCCTACTTGTTGCTCGCCGCGTTTGCGGGATATCTGGCGGATCGGTTTAGCAAGTCGCGCGTGATCTTTGTTTGCAAAGTCGCCGAGATTCTGATCATGCTGCTTGGCGTAATTGCGATTCTTTCACAGCAAATCTGGTTCTTGTTTCTGGTCGTCGCTCTAACCGGGGCTCAATCCGCTCTGTTTGCGCCATCCAAGCTTGGGTGCATTCCCGAGATTCTCAAACCGAATAAGATTCCGGGAGCGAATGGGCTTTTTGGCTTGTCGACGGTTGCCGCCATCGTTATTGGCATGGGAGTCGGCGGGGCTTTAAAAGATGCGACGGGAAAGTTCGGGCTTGAAAACCTGTGGATCTCCGCCGCAACGCTATTAGGCGTCGCCATTGCAGGAACGCTCTTCAGTTTGATGATCAAGCGACTTCGGGTGGCCAATCCCAAACGATCAATTCCCTGGGATTCGCCCATGCAAACTTTGCGTGATTTAAGAGAGCTTGGCTCAAGCCGGCCTTTGTTGCGAGTCGCGCTTGGAATCGTGTTCTTCTGGTCGGTTGGAGCTTTAGCCCAATTGAATATCGATCAATTCGCTCCGGAAAGTTTTCAATCGAAAGTGGACGTAACGGCCAGTTCTTCAAGCGATGTCAGCCCGATTCCTGACAAGCCCGACTATCTTGAATCGTTTCGAACACCATTCCTCATTAGTCTCGTACTCGGACTCGGTTTTGGCAGCGTTCTGGCAGGCGTCTGCTCGCAAGGGCGCATTGAACTTGGGCTGCTGCCGCTTGGTGCGGGTGGGATTGCGCTCGGTTCGTTCCTGCTGTTCGGTGCCGAAGAAACGTTGATCGAAGGGCATATCGAATTCACATTTGGGTTTGTCTGGGCCTGTTTAATGTTATTTGGGCTCGGCACGAGCGCGGGAATGTTCGACGTGCCGCTCGAATCTTACATGCAGCACCACAGTCCACGCGAAAAGCGAGGTGCGATCCTCTCGGCAACCAATTTCCTCACATTCTCTGGTATCTTTTTGTCAGCGGTTCTTTATTACGTGCTTCAAGAAAAGCTTGGGTTGTCGGCACGTGAGATCTTCTTGTTTGTCAGCGTTTGTACGATTCCCGTGTTGTTGTACGTGCTGTTTCTGATCCCACAAGCGACGATTCGTTTTCTTGTTTGGCTGTTGAGTCTGCTGTTTTATCGCGTGAAGGTCTACGACCGAGACAAACTGCCCGAACGGGGTGGGGCGTTACTGGTTGCCAACCACGTGACCTGGCTGGACGGAGCGTTGTTGCTGCTGACCAGTTCACGTCCGGTGCGACTGGTGGCTTGGGCCGGCAACTTCAAGAGCAAGTGGTTACAACGCTTCGCCGAATTCTGGGGCGTCATCCTCATCAGCGGCGGGCCCAAGTCGATCGTCAAGGCGCTGAGCACGGCTCGCGAAGCGCTTCAAAATGGCGAGTTGGTCGGCATCTTTCCCGAAGGCGGATTCACGCGAAGTGGCCAGGTGCAAACTTTTAGACCCGGAATGATGAAAATCCTCAAAGGCACGGACGCACCGGTGATTCCGATTTACCTCGACGAATTGTGGGGTAGCATCTTTAGCCTGGAGCGCGGAAAATCCATATGGCAGTGGCCCAAGCGACTGCCCTATTCGATCTCGATTCACTTTGGCGACCTCATCGAGTCGCCCGACGATATTCACACCATCCGTCAGGCCGTTTTGGAATTAGGAGCAAGGGCCATGGAAAAACGATCCGACAAAATCACCAACCTTCCCAGTGCATTCATTCGCCGCTGCAAAGAGCGTAAACACGGCTCGAAGGTCGCCGATTCAACCGGTGTCGACCTTGGTGGTGGATCACTGCTGACGCGGTGCCTTGTGCTGCGCCGCCTGCTCCGTCGGCACGTTTTGCAAGACGGCGAGGAATACGTTGGCTTGTTGTTGCCGCCGTCGCTCGGCGGTTTGGCGGCGAATATGGCACTGTCGCTGGATCGCCGCATCGCTGTGAACTTGAACTACACCGTCACGTCGGAAGTGCTCAACGCCTGCAACGAACTGTGCGGAATCCAACACGTGCTGACGAGCCGCAAGTTCATGGAAAAAATGAATTTCGACATCGACGCGGAACTCGTTTATCTCGAGGACTTTCGAGACGATCCGGCCAAGGGGGCAACGCTCGGCGACAAACTCGCCAGCTATTGGGAAGCCAACTTCAAATCGGCCACCTCGCTGGAACGCAAACTGGGGCTGGACGAGATTGAGACCGACGACATCGTCACGATTATTTTTACTTCCGGCTCAACAGGCACACCCAAAGGCGTCATGTTGTCGCACGGCAATATCACACACAACATCGAGGCCATTGAACAAGTCATGCATCTGTCGCCCGACGATGTCCTTGTGGGCATCTTGCCGTTTTTTCACTCGCTTGGCTACTCGGTCACGCTGTGGGGATCGATGGCGCTGGACATCAAGGGCTGTTACCATTTCAGCCCGCTGGACGGCAAACAAATAGGCAAGTTGGTCGAGAAGAACAAAGGCACGTTGCTGCTTTCGACGCCAACGTTTTTGCGCACATTCCTCAAACGCTGTACCAAAGAGCAATTCGCATCGTTGGACGTGGTCGTCGCCGGCGCGGAAAAGTTGCCCGGCGAATTGTGCGACGCGTTCGAAGAGAAGTTTGGTATCCGCCCGGTCGAAGGCTACGGTTGCACCGAAACGGCTCCTTTGGTCTCGGTCAACGTTCCCAAAACTCGCTCCGGCGACAATTTCCAAGTTGACTGCAAAGAAGGCACGGTTGGACGTCCCGCGCCGAGTGTGATCGCCAAAGTCACGAATCTGGACACGGGCGAAGAACTGGGGGCCAATGAGCCCGGCATGTTGTGGGTCAAGGGCCCGAACATCATGAAAGGCTACCTGAAGCGAGAGGATTTGACGAGCGAAGTCATCGACGATGGCTGGTACAAAACGGGCGACGTCGCCTTGATCGACGACGACGGCTTCATCAAAATCACCGGCCGCATCAGCCGCTTTTCTAAAATCGGCGGCGAGATGGTCCCGCACATCAAGATCGAAGACACGCTTACCAAGTTGATCGGAGCCGACGAAGAAGAGGGACTCAAGGCCGCGGTCACCGCAGTCCCCGACACAAAGAAAGGCGAACGGCTGATTGTCATACACACCGAGCTGGGTCAATCGATCGACGATCTTCGCAAAGGTCTCACCAATGAAGGCCTGCCAAACATTTTCATCCCGTCGGCAGACAGTTTTTATCAAGTCGACGAAATCCCCATCCTTGGGACTGGCAAATTCGACCTCAAGGGCATTAAGCAGATGGCGATGGACAGGTTCGGCAGCGAGTAAGGCGAGCGGCTGATGAGTTCTTACCTGCCGCTTGCCCAAAAGCGGTCTGTTTTTTCCGTGTCACACGCCCCGGGTAGATTGTTGAAGGTCAATCCTTCAACTCATCTTTTCTCTTTTCGATTGGTACAACCTGGGGGTCTGCAATGAGACGCAAGTCTTTTGGCGCCGTGAGCGCGACAGACGCAGAGCTTTACGATGGAAGCGTCCAGTCGTCCGCCAGCATCGCATTCTTGATGACAATCGGAATGCCGTCGCGGATGACACAAGCATCCGAGTCGTCGCCGGTTTCGACAGAGTTCTCGTTCACGATCGTAACGTTTCGGCCGATGCGACAATTCTTGTCAACGATCGCGCCTTCGATCAGGCTGCCAGCCCCGATGCCAATGGGCGGCCGACCCACGGTCTGGTCGTCGGATAGTTCCGAGCCCGTTTCGTATTCATCTGCGCCCATGATCACCGAGTTACGGATGGTCACGCCTTCGTCAACGATACAACGCAATCCGATGATGCTGTTTTCAATGACGGCACCTTCGCCGATGCGGCAACCGTCGGCAATCAAGCTGCCTTTGACCGACGCACCGGACATGAGCGTCGGCGGCAGATATCGGGCACGCGAATAGACAGGTGCTTCGGGCACCAATAAGTTGAACGGCGCATCTTCTCGACACAAGCTAAGATTGGCGTCATAAAACGCGCGAATGGTCCCAATGTCCTCCCAATAGCCGTCGAACAAATGCATCTGCACATGCTTGGCGCGTATCGCTGCGGGAAAAACTTCCTTGCCAAAATCCTGATACGTGGTCTTGGTCAGCACGGCTTCCAGCACGTCGCGACTGAACAGATAGATGCCCATGCTGGCCACACAATCGCGGCCATTGCTGTCAATCCCGCGAGCGTCGATCCATGACGGGTCCATCCGCACCATGTCGATTTCCTCGTCAGTTTGCGGTTTTTCCAAAAAGCCAACCACCTGGCCACTGTCGTTCAGCCGCATGACACCCAGCGAATGTGCGTCATCACGCGTCACCGGAATTCCCGCAATCGTGACATCCGCGCCGCTTTCTTCGTGAGTTTTGAGCATCTCGCGAAAGTCCATGCGATAGAGCTGATCGCCCGACAAGATCAAAACATATTCGATGCCTGATTGCTGCGTATAACGCAGCGTCTTGCGCACCGCGTCGGCCGTGCCCTCGTACCAGTCAGTTCCACCATCCATGGTTTGTTGTGCCGCGAGAATTTCGACGAGACCGCCGCTAAAAGTATCAAACCGATACGTCTGTCGAATGTGCCGGTGCAAACTGACCGACATGAACTGTGTCAACACGTAGATCCGGTTCAGATTGCTGTTCAGACAATTCGACAAAGGAATATCGATCAAGCGATATTTACCGGCCAGCGGAACGGCCGGCTTGGAGCGGATTTTGGTCAGCGGCGAGAGTCGAGTCCCACGGCCGCCACCAAGAACGAGTGCAATAGCGTTGCGCATTGTATTGATTCCGAATGCAGATCGAGAAAACCGTCAACCGAGAATAGCACTCGATGAGACTCGGCAACAGTGGGCGGTTGTGATGCGATCCTGTGATCAGCGATTCGCGTCGGATTTCGAGGGCCGCAAGCGCTCGGCCGTTTCCGCGAATTTGTCCGCATCGCGGCGATTGCCAAGCTCGCGGTGCATGCCGGCTAGATTGCTGTACGGCACGGCCAAAGCACTCGGTGGCACAACGCCATTCTGAACAGCGTTTTGAATCAGCCGTGTCCCTTGCTCGGTGATCTTCAAAGCCTCTCGTTTCGACCCCGAATGCCAGAACGAAACACCCATTGCCACGAATCGGTCGCCGTGTTTGTGGAGATCTCGTTGCGGGGCTTCGACGTTGGCCAACGTTTCGTTTGCCTTGATGTACCACTTGACGGCAGTTTTGTGGTCTTTGTTTTGAATGGCGTAAACCGCACCGATCAGAAACTGCAAGCGGCCCAGATGATACTGTTGCCCATTCTCGTCATGAGCCGTCCGCGCTTGTTGGTGATAGGTTACGCCTTGCTGGGCGTATGCGAGCGCATCTTGTGATTTGTTGCGGCGGTGTTCGAGCGACGCGGCGTGGTACAACGCGATGCTTAAATCTTGATTTATCCGCTGGTGAGTCAATGGATCATCCGTCGCACTCAGATTTTCCTGGGCGTCACTGATGGCGGTTTCAATCAAGTTCGTGGGATCGGCCGTCATGCCAATCGCGTCAGCGAGCACCAAAAACTGGGTTCGCACGTGCAATCGAAAATCCAGTTCCGGGCTTTCGTTTTCGACCATGTCTTTGGCCAACTGCTGGGCATGACCGACCCACATGGGTACGACTTCTTCCTTGCGGCGCCAAACACCGTATGCAATATCCTCCGCAACTCCCAAATGGGCGTCGAACAGAATCTGTTTCGCCGAACGCCGCAATTCCGCGTCGGGCTCGGAGGCCAATGAAGTTGCGTATCGAATCGCCAATTGATGATGAGCCAGCGCGGCTTTACAGTCCGGCGGGTCGTCGCGTGACAAGAAAGTGCCCAGCAAACATTCGCCCTTGGCCCGGTCTTCCGCCGTCAAGCTCTCGTCGGCCAGCAACTCTCGAACGAGCGCCAGCCCGGCGGAGATTCTACCAAGTTTGCCCTGAACTTCGGCCTTGGTGAGCTTGTAGGCGGCCGACTGTTCGTCCAGTCGCACTGCTTCTGTGGAGTGCTGACGCGCGGCGTTGAAATCACGGGCAGCCATGTACGCTTTGGACAACAGCCAATGAACGTGGGCGTTTTTGGGATCGAGTTTGAGCGCCGACTTAAGATCAGTGATCCGTCGGGTGAATTGTTGACGGTATTTGTACTGGGCTCGCAACACAAACGGCTCGGCAGTGATTGGCTCCAACACAATTTGCATGGCCTTCGTGACGTCCGCATCGGAATACGCGAACGTGATCCCGCGTTCGGGATAGACTTTACCTAACGACTCGCCCGTTTCATCGGGAATGGGAGCGGGCTGAATATCACCGATCGCAAGTTCCTTTGCCAGTTCCTCGATGCTCGTCGGCGCTTCCAAGTGGATAACGACCGAAGTCACCACGTTGGCGTTCGAAACGACTTCCACTTTTTGAAACGGCGGAACACGAAACACTAACAACGCGCCGCCGCCTAGAACCGCTTGGTCGACAGGTTCACCCAGCGCTTCTTTCGCTTGCTCCAGTGTTGTCCTGCTAGGAGTTACGCCTTTGAAACTGGGCAGCCGATTTTCGATTGGCGCTGCTGGCTTGGTCTTGGCCGTTGGTACTGGCTGAAGATTGAATCCTTCCTCGGCTTCCTCGTCGGTCGCGTTTGAATCGACAAGGGGGGCCGGCGCTGCGGATTCCGGCGGCGTAATCGGCGCTGGAGGAGTCTGCCAGGCAAGTGCGTTGGCGGCGAACGAAAACGCAGCAATCGACACGCTTGCCACAACAACGCAATGCCGGGCACAACGAACCAATGTCGATTGCACACAATCATCGAGCATTACGTCCAACTCCTCACACAAACCAAAAGTACATGCCAAGGCGAGCAGCAATCTCACCAAAGCGAAAATTTGAGGCGAGTAGTATATCGTCGCTACGCGTGGGGTCTATATTAATCCTTCGACCATTTGTCCATGCCAAGTTTGGGTTTACGACAAATGGTCAGATTGTGACCCGGTGGACAGTCACAATAGGTAAACCAGATCATTTATGACGTTAAACCTTCGAGTTGCTAGCAGCTTTGCGTTGCGATTGAGAATGTGAAGTGCAAGGCTGCGGCGAAAGCCTAACCAGCCATTGAGCCAACAGCGGAGCATGTTGCAACGTTCATTCTTCTTCAACGCGAACTGGCCGACAACGTCGATTGCCTGTTCGTGTTTGTCGA
>CAYFJO010000159.1:0-22392 GCA_964343305.1 uncultured Pirellulaceae bacterium
TGATGAATGTAACGTCCGTCCAGCGGTCGCCGCGTCTCGGCGATGTCCATTTCGCTGTTGGCCTTGATGGCACGAACAATGTGTCCACCTTTTTCGCGAGTAACGATGGCCACTGTTTCGACAGTGCCCAATCGGCGAACCGCGATCCGCGCGGAATGCTCCTCGGTGATGACAAACATATCGCTGGCGTTCAATTGCGCAGCGTGGCGAACGATTGTATCCAACGCCTGTTGAGGCTGCATGTTGTGCAATTCGTCGCCAAGGTCCGATTCGTGAAACACCACCTCGGCTTCAGCCGCTTGGCCATCACCATTGGACGTGTTCTCTTCCGCCAGACTATCTTCCGTGGTCGGGACATCAGTAGTTGTTGATTCGTCGGTCATTAGGCGCTTTCCTGTAACTTTTGAAGTGCCTCACTTTCGTCGTTTGCTAAGTTGAAAACGAGATTCATGCGCAGGACTTTGATGACGTTTAGTACAATTTGTGGAACGGAATGGATCACCAGCTTGCCGCCTTGCTCGCCAAACTTCTTGTGTGACACCAACAGCCAGCTAACGCCGCTGGAATCAAGAAACTCGGTCTCAGCCATACCCAATGCCAGTTTCTTCCCGTAGACTTCGTCCCCCACGAGTGCGGAAAAAGGATCCGGATTTTTCGCCAGTTGATCCTGGGTTATTCTTCCCGACGCATTGACTTGAACAGCCGTACCGTCGTCGTTCTCAATCTTCAACTCCATAGCCCTACCTCTGAATAAGGGGAAACCACTACATAGGGTCAATCTAGTTCGTTGGTGTGCCGGTTACAAGTAGTAAACGGCGACGTTAGTCTTCCAGCCCCAGGTATTCGGGGGGTACGTCGCGGAGGATTTCTTCGGTGCTGGTGACGCCTTTCGCGACTCGCAACATGGCGGATCGCTTGAATTCCAACATCCCGTGCCGGATCGCCTCTCGCTCAATGTCCTCGGTGGGACGCGCGCTACTAATCAATTGACGCAAGTCCCGCGTCATCGTCAAGATTTCGAACAACCCCGTTCGGCCACCATAGCCGATGTTGAAGCAGTCGTCGCATTGGCCGGGTCCGTAAATCACTTTGCCTTCATCCGCAGTCAGCAGAGATTTGATGTCGGCGAATGTCTCCGGTGCAACACTGATGTCATAGGCGATCCGGCAACTGGGGCAGAGTGTGCGAATCAATCGCTGGGCCACGACCCCCAGCAAACTGCCGGACAGAAAATGTGGGTGCGATCCCAAGGCCAACAAACTTTGGATCGCACCGGCCGCAACCGGCGCGTGCAGTGTGGCCAAAACCAAATGGCCGCTGTTCGCAGCTCGCACGGCCGTCTCCGCCGTGTGTTCGTCGCGTATCTCGCCGATCATGATCACATCGGGAGCTTGCCGCAGCACGTTGCGCAGAAGTTCTGGAAAATCGAGTCCAAGTTTCGGTTGAATTTGAGATTGCCGAACGCCGGAAAGCGCGAACTCGATTGGATCCTCCAACGTGCTGATTTTGCGGGATCCATCGTTCAAATGTTTCAGGCACGCATAGAGCGTCGTTGTTTTTCCCGTTCCGGTCGGACCTGTCACGAGGATTAAGCCGCTGGGATTGCTCAACATGCCTTTGAGCGTGCCGATTTCTTCGCGGGTCAATCCCAGTTCGTCGATCGATCGCAGACCCATTTGGCGGTCCCACAAACGGATCGTCATGTCTTCGCCAAACAACGTCGCCAAGGAATTGATTCGCAGGTCGTAGCGGTTGCCCTCATCCTCGTGAATCCAGCGGCCATCCATCGGACGCCGATGTTCCGCGATATCCATATCGGCCATGGCTTTGACGTGGCCGATCAACTGCCGTCCTTGTTCAAGCGACACCACGAGCAACCGTTGCATCATTCCCAGACGGCGAATGCAAATGTCCGTGGAACGTTCATTCGTGTGTAAAAACAGGTCGCTAGCTTGAATATCCGTGGCGTGCCGGATCAATTCATGGAGCGCCATTTCGGAATTCATGGCACTAAATTCCTCGATCGGAAATTCGCGAATAATGGGGTCGCTCACGAACAGGCACTCCAAATTGCCAAACAGGGAAAGGAAGCTAATTTGAAAGGAGAGGTGTCAATCTACTTCACGCAGGTCGTGAATACAACCCAGCCGCGATCCAAACGTCAAGCACGCATTCACGATGGACACAGACCACAGGCACACTACTTTTTCGCGCCTTTCTTGCGCGCATTTTGAATTTCCTGATAGAGCTGATTGGCAAGCTGCGGCTCCAAAAAGTTACCCAACAGGCCGTGCAAGTCGGAGAACATCAGCCTGATCTTCTCTTGCGTGCGCCGGTCCTGCGTCACCAAGCCCAGGGATTGGTCGTTGACAAGTTTGACATACGCAATGCGGTCAGGAATCTTGCGAAACTCCTTCAACTCTTCCTCCGCCTTTTCAAACTCTTTCTGCTCGATCAAGTCTCGAATGTTCGAGGCCAGCACCTGTCGCCGGGCAACGAGGTCCATGAAATTGTTTTCCAAACCGGTCACGATGGCTTCCGCACCAAGCCGATGGTCGTCGTCGCGCACCGAGGCGATGAGTTCTTTTTCCAGCCCGGGCAATAGCGGCAACCGGGCCAGCAAGACCGCTCCACTTTTTATATACAGAGTGCGAATCGGAGAAGTCTCGTGCGGCTCGACGTGAAATCCACCTTGCCAGTCCGTCAGCCCCAGATACTCAGACTCCTCGGAACCAATGTGCCGCGCATAGAGCTGGTATCCAGGAAGGGCATACGGAGCCCGCAGGTCGTTGGACTCCACGCGCAGAAATGTCGACGGATGGGTCGGGCGGGCCACCAACGCCGCGCGTTCGATACGCGGACTGCTGCGACCCGACAGGACACCGCGAATCCCAGTGTGAATCTCACATTCAAGCCGTGTGCCTTGCCGCTCCTTGACAAGCAACAGCGTCCACTCAACGGTTTCGACGCCACCTTTGCGAAGATTTCCGATGCGGTCGTTTTTGCGCATGACGGCACGCAGTACCGCGTTTTCTGCGACATAAGCAGGCGAGTTCTTTCGCAAGGCGAGACCGCCCGCTTTGACGCGCACCGAGGCCGTCCGTCCTTCGACACGTTCGATGCTGACCAGCGGCAAAAAAGATTCGCGGGCAGCGTCAAAGACCTCTCGCGGAATCTGCTGCGCCTGCCAAGTCGTCTTTTCGACCATCGGCACCCACTGGCGAAAATGACAATCCAGTCCGCGAGCTTGAATCAAGTATCCAAACGGTGTCAGCTTGATGCGCACGATGACAAGTTTGTCGCCTTGCACAATATCGTCCGACTCCGGAGTTTCGTCGGCAATTTCGATTTCGCCAAGGCGTGCCAGAATTTCCGCATGCCAGCGACTCGGAGCCGGCTCGACGCTGACGCGCCAGGATGACAGATCAACACGGTCGGCATACCATCCGACTTGCCGCCGAATCTGATTGAACAAACGCGGCGTCAAGTGAGGCGAGTCGTCCAAGGCAATCCAAATCCGCGTCTTGTACGGCGAATATTCCATGCGTTCGACTTGCACGAACTGATGGTCCATGTCATCGTCCGGCAACTCCAGGGTTTGCCAATGAAAATCGGACGAGCCGATCAATTCTTTGGAATCTTTGAGATGGTTGTTGATCTTCAGAAACTTCTCTTCGTCCTGTTTGGTCAGGCCTGTCAATCGCACTCGTTCAGACACGCAAAGAAAGTAATACTTGCCTGCCGGCAGCTTGGCCTCGAATTGCCCTTGTTTGCTCGTGCGAGCGTAGGCGCCGCCTTTTTGGCGAATCGTATTCAGCACGATTTGCGTCTTTGGCGTGTTTGCCAGTGATTCCAGCTCGTAGGGTGTCTCCGGCGGCTCGGATGGAAAGATGATGATGGTGGCGTTGCGTTCCGCCTTAATGTCCCGTCCGATGCGGACCGTGATCGTGCCGCGACCTTGGCCGGACGACGCTGACGTATTCCGCGATTCCACCTGCACCAGCGTCAGCTTGACCGGCGCCACCTGAGTCCGTTCGGTCCGCACGGATTCAATGCAACCGGCCAGTCCGATCGACACCGCCAGCCAGCAGCCTATCGCGATTCGTGTCGATCGGGTCATTCCGGAATCACCTGCCATTGCTGGATGTTTTCGTACAGCGTCAACGGGCGGCTACCGACACCTTGGAGCGACTTGCGATAGGCAAAGTAATTCGCCATTTGCCACAAAGGAATGACAGACAAATCGTTGTGAACCGAGTTGTGCAGCTCGTACAGCCGACGGCGAGCTTCGGTCCAGTTCGTCGCCGCGTCGAGACGACGCAGCGCCAGATTGACATACGGCCCCACTTCGACCGGCAAACTGGACGTGTCCAGCAATCGACGCGCGTCAACGAGCGGTTCCCAGATCGCGAGTTCGACATACAACAAATCGTATTCGCGTTTGGGGTCGTCGGTTTGTCCGGGCGGCAACTCCTTCAATTCGATTTCGATCTTGTTCAAACCCAAGTGCAATTGAATCGCCTGGCAAGCAATGCGATAAACCTCGCCGGCGGGATGGGCGAGCACGAGGCTTCCGCGTTTCGGCGGATCCTCTTCCAGCTTTTGAGCGATCGCCTCAAGCTGCTTTTCGGCCAAGATCGCGAGTGTCGCCGACAGCCGTCGTTCAGGAGCCCGTGTTTCAATTCTGCGATCGTAGGCATAAGCCACGGCGTCGTTTTGAGGCGTGAGCCGGGGGAACGGGCCGCTGCTCAGTGTACATTCTTCGTCGACAATTCCAGCCAACAACAATTCCTTCATGATCAACTCGCGATTGATGCCGTAAACCAGCGCCCGGCGAAATGTGATCGTGTCGGTGAACTTGTTTTCTTTATTCGGAATGAGGGCGTGAAGTGTCGGAAGATCGTAAGGTTCGACTACAATGTTGGGGTCCGCGCGTAGCCGCTCGACATCGCCGGGGAACACATGATCGATCACGTGAATGTCGCCGCGGCGGAGCGCATCCACCGCGATTTGCGAATCGTCGAAGTGCATCTCAACGATCTCCGGCCGGCGAATCGTACTTTGCAGGTTGTAGCTGGGATTGGGTTTGAACGTAACTTCCAGGATCTCCGGATTCTTTTCCTTGGTCACATACGGCCCGTCTTCCTTGCGCTGGCCTTCGAGTTGCACCGACAAGTCCACCTGAAGAAAAGCTTCAGGAAGAACGTGCAAATGCCCCAATTCAACGACGACGGTTCTTGGATCATCGACACGAATGCTGCCCACCAGTCGGGCCCAGGCCGGCAAATACGAATCGCTGTTCGGATTCGCCAGACGCAACAGTCGATCCGAGATATCGTAGGCGTCCATCGGCGGAATATCGCCCTCGTTGCGTTCCGCGTTCAACGAAAACGTCAACTCACGTCCGTCGTCGCTGAGCACCACGCTGCCAACCGGACACTTGTACAAACCGCCCTCGACGCCCTGCCCCACAAATTCGACCAGCATCCGCCGCGTCAATCGCCCGACGCGCCTGGATGACCATCGCTCCAAGCTGCGTGGGTCGTTGTCCGTGGCGGGTTCTGACACCGCGACAAAAACGATCGGATAACGCTGAATCACTTCACGCTGAATCTTGCGGCCTTCGCGAATCGTTGGCAGGATGTTGATCATCTTGGCCACGGATTCATAGGCGGCGCGGCCTTTGTTTTCGTCCAGACTCTTCAAAGCAATCGCCTTCTGCGCTTCCGCCATTTCGTTGAGCTTGGCCCAATATTTGTCGGTCACCGCCTTCTGTTCGCCGCGATAACGTTGCTCGATGTCACGCAGCATGTCGCGCAGACCGGCGTATTCCTCCTTGTTCAGAAAATCAACAAGGATCTTGTCGTACAGCAGGCCGATGATGCTGGCGACGGTATTCGGAGCGCCGGGGAACCGGTAACCGCGATTCTTTTCATAAAGCTCCAGAAAAATAGCCAGCCCGTGGTAGTACTGTTTCTGCCTGAAAGCTTTATATCCGTCCAGAAACAAAAACTTATTTCTCACTTCCGCCAGACGCAACGTTCTGGGGTAATGCCGCAGCAACAAATCGAGATAGTCGTACGCCTCGTCGATCTTGTCGAGGTTCTGCAGGTCCCCCATCAACTCTTCAGCTTTGGCCAACACCATGTCTTCGTACAACTTCAGATCGACGACATTACCCCACGCCACCTTGTAAAGTTCAAACGGTCGCGAGATGAGCCGCAGTTCAATCGTGCTGGCCGCCATCGCCATCCGCTGTTCCAACGGGGGAACATGCCGAGGGGTAAGGTCCAGTGGATAGACTTTGAGCGAGATCGGCGGATTGTTTTCCGGATCAGCGTGAGGCACCGTGAGCAGATCGAACGGTGTTTGTTTCAGCAGACTCTCTTCTTCGTCGTCATCCTGTGCCCGCACAAAAGGTGTGAATGCAAATCCAAGTAAAAGAGAAAGAGCGACCAAGAATTCGTGAAATCGCATAACTCAACCTCGTCAGGGAGAAATGTTAGTCACGCTGTGCAAGCTGCCGTCGGCGGCGTTCAGCCAGAGGAGATTCTTGAAAAGAATGGCTCCCGACGCAAACGGAACGTCGGTTTCCACGGCCTCTCCAATTTGCTCGCCGGTTCGAGTGCTGATTCGCCACACCGTGCCCGACAGAGACGCCAGCACGAGATCGTCGTCGACTTCTAGCGGTGTTCCGGCCAACGCGCCGTACGGCAAATCCACGGTCCAACGCACTTTGTTGCCCGCATCCAGACACATGAATTTGTTTGCGTCGGTGGTCAAACAAACGCCCTCGCCAATGCGCTCGGGCCCCCATTTCACACGGCCTTCCAGTGGCGTATCGCCCATCGACGCCAGAGTTTCTAGATTGAACGCGACGACGTTGTGAGCGCCTGCGACGTCTGCCACCGAGTAAATTGTGTCGCCGATTGCCGCCAACTGGGAAACGACGCTGGCAGACACATTTGCCTGGTTTGCCGCCTCCATGTGCGGCTGTGGCTGGTCGATGACTTTGACGTGATAGATCTTCTGGCGATCGTCAATGACCACGTACGACTCGCCGTCGTCAAGTACCGCTGGCCGTTGCCATCGGACGGAAGCTCCGGGCCGCAGCGGTGGCTGAAACGGCAGAATTCGATTCTGTCCGGTCTCGGCATCCAACAGCAAAACTTGACCGCCACTCCAGGGAATCAACAACCCTCCTTGAAACAACACGGGCCCCGACGTTGCAAAACCAGCGGGCACTTCGATGTTCCGCAGTCGCAGGGGATTGTTGGCCAGCGTGGAATCGTAAGTCACAACACGTTTCGTCGCGGACTGGCTGAAGTTTGGCAAGCCAATGAACGCCGAACCGCCGCCAGGCATGGTCGTTTGACTGAGCAGGACGATTTGCTGCTCCGTTGCCGTCGGTCGCAGCGCGGGTGCATTTACGATTCCAGCCGTGAGTGCCGTCCCATCGAATTCAAACAGGTTCCCATGCGAAGAGACCGAAACAAGTTTCTCGCCCAAACTATGAATGATTGGCGTGCCGACTCGAGACACGCCCAGATCCGTCCGCCAAAGAACTTCGCCGTCTTCCGCGTTCATGGCCGACGCGGACACACCTGAGTGGCCGGCGCGACGCCGAATCGTGACCAACGCGTCGCCCAATTTGGAGGGAGGCCCGACGAACGTGTCGCCGGCGTACTTGATCCAGTCGCGATTCAATTCGCCCGCGGCAATCTGGGCACGGAATTTGGTCAGTCCCTTGGCCGCGTACCACATCTTTCCCACGTCCAAAAACGCATACGTGGCCAGCCGCTCGGTGGCGCTGGTATCGAAGTCAAAGATTTTCGCCAACGGCTCTTCGTCGCCAAGATGGATTTCAAAAAACGCAATTTGTCCCTGGTCCGTGACCACCACGATCTGCCGACCATAAACCGCCAGCGGCAAGATCACGTTGCCTTTGAGACGAATTGGCTTTTGGGTCGAATCCAGATCCGAACCGCGCGTTTTTCCCAACACGCAATGAATCAAGCAATAGTCTTCGCCCCGGTTTTCAGCAATTAATATATGCCCGCGAACGACCAACGGTGGGACCACGACCGTACCCCTTTTGTGTCCCAAGAAAAACACCTCGCGACACGACAGGACTTGTTCCTCGTCGCTCACCTTGGCCAGGTTGAGGGCGTACATGTTTGAGTGCTCGCCAATCTGGTAGGCGAACGAATACTGCTCGTACACGGCCGGTCCCACGACCAAATTTTGCCCTTCTGGGAAACTGGCCTGCCGAATCGACTCGCCCGTTGTCGGGTTCACGTCGAGCAGCTTTCCAGAAATCGTGGCAACATAAATATGCTCGCCCGCGATCACGGGGTCCGCAAAGTCTTCGCCGATGCTGGTCCGCCACATCAACTTCCCGTCGGCCGTTCCGACTCGCAGCAATTCGTTCGTCTTGGAATTGACGAGAATCGTGTCGGCACCTGGCGTGGGCGACACGGGCTGTGGATGCGACGTGGTTTCGTACCCAACGTACTTCCGCCACAACACTTCGCCAGTTGCCGCGTTCAAACCGTAGGCAGAACCTTCGGCCAACACCACGATCACTTGCTCCCGCAGCGTCACCACCTCCTCGCCAACCCGATTCACGGCAACCACCGCATGCCTGGTCTTGCGCGTGTAATCTTCCGTGTTCGCGGGATACGGGTCGTCGTGCAGCTTAATCAACGCCCTTTCGCGAGCCGCAATCTCCGCGACTGCGTCAATCAATTCCTTGTCCATCAACAATTCGGGATACTCGCGGATCAACGTGATCCGCAGATTCTCGGCCGCGCTTGCCTGGCCGCCGGCTCCGAGACCTTTGATTTCCAACAGCGTCTTGGCGTGGGCTCGCGCCTTGGCAATGTCGCGCTCGGCATTGCGTTTGAGTTCTTCGATTTCGTCGAGCCGCTTGGCAATCGTGGGGTTTTTCTTGTCCGATCCCGAGACGTACGCCGAGTTGTTGACCAACAACATCGTGCGTGACAGAAAATCCAATTGGTCCTGCTTTTCGTCCGGATTGGATAACGACGAGTTGGCTCTCTCTACGAACCCCAAGGCGATTGTCGGCAGAATGCTTCGTGTCTCTTCGCGTCCGCTGGGAAGCGCGTCTTCTTCAAGAATCTTTGGCAATTCATTCGTTGCAGTGGTCAGCGCATCTTCCCATTTGCCACTGGACGTGGGCGACCAGATTTTCGCCAGCACAATCTTCACACGCGCCAGGCTTGCCCTTTCATCGTCCGGGAAAGCCGCGGCGAACTTTTCAAATTCCGCGGCGGCCGTGGTGTATTCTTCGTTCGTGTACGCCTTCTCGGCCTGCTCCCACATCTCCTGGGCGTCGCCCTTCATCAAGACGAAGACCAACCACGCCACCAGGATTATCAACAACAACAATCCAGCCGAACCAACGAACGGCCAGATTTTGTTTTGCCAGTGCTTTTCAACTTTCTTGCCTCGGAAGTGGCCCAACTCTTCCGGTGACGGTTGAGCTTCTTGCTGCGGTTGGTCACCCATCATCCCGCCCGTCGCTGGATCCATCTGTGCAGCCGCGTCCAGACCGCCGCCATCGAACGGATCGGCGCCCAATGGCTCCAGTCCGCCCGCGGGCGGCGCGCCAAGCGGTTCGAGACCGCCGCCAGCATCCAATGGCTGAAGTCCACCCGCGCCACCAACAGGCGTCAAGCCACCATTTGGCACCGCGGGGGGTTGTGCGGGCATCGCATTGCCGATCGGCTCTAAGCTTCCGCCGTTGCTGGGCGGTGCGGGTGCGGGTTGGCTGGCATCTAGCGGTGTCAAACCGCCATCGTCCAGCGGACTCAGGCCGGGATCGGCCAGCGGTGCCAAACCGGGATCGGCCGCCATCGGGGCAACAGGTTCAAGTGGCATCAACCCGTCGTCAATCGGCGTCAACTCGTCCTCAACCGGCGTCAAACCATCGTCCGCCGTGGCAACTGCCGAAGCCGCGGGCATTTGTGCAAGCAACTGCTGGGCCTGATCGGGACCAAGGCGGCCCTTGTCCACCAACAGCTTGGCGATCTGTTCCGCCGAGATGGGTACGTTCGCATTGGAAATCTGGGCGCGCAGACTGGTGACAACATTGGGGGTAACCAGACCCGAGCGTTCTAACGTACTTAAGAAGTTTTCAGCGGACATATCTGCAATTCGGTGCCTTACAATTCATCCTCTTCTGTCATGACGACTTGGATTTGTCGAATGCCAACATCCGTTCCCAGATCCATTGCCTTGATCACTTTTTCGTAACTCGCGTCACCATGTGCGGTCACCAACAATTTCGTTGGCGCTTTTCCGCCGTCACCTTGCGCCGCTCTTTTCAGTTTGATCGCTAACTCGTGGTCGCTGGGAGCTTCTTCTTCCCAGTCCACGGTCGTGACATGATAAGTATTGTACGAATCGATGAATATCTGCACATAATCCGGATCGTCCTCGGGATCCATCTGGACGACTTGCGTGGACGGCTCGTCCTGTTTTTCCGCGGGCATCGGCACCGACTTCTGTAAGCTAAACGCCGCCGTCACCATAAAGAAAATGAGCAACAAAAACGTCACGTCCACCATGGGCGTCATGTCCATTTCCGCGTCTTCACGGTCGGCGTCGTCGCGAAACGTCATCGGCTCCGGAGCTTTTTCTTCTTCCGCTTCCTTGCGTATGACGGGTGGCGGTGCCGGTCCAACCGGCGTCAACGAGGGTGCGGCCAGCGGCTTGAGCAATTCGGGAGAGACCTTGACCGGAGCAACCGGTTCCAGTGGCGCCAAGGTGGCTGTTTTTTCCGCGTCGACGTTCGACGTGGATTCGGCAACTTCAATCGCCACGGACTCTTCGGACGGTTCGTCGACCAGGCCCAAGTCGTCATTGGACGCCGTTTCGGCCAGCGTCCAATCGCCGTCCGACGTATCTCTGGTATTCGAATCGCCCGGAGCGGTGAGTTGCACTTTCTCAAATTCGCTTCGCAACTGGTCGTCGTACTCTTGCTTTCGAAGCGGATCCAGCAGGCACGTGCGCGCCTTGGCCAGTTCATTCAGCAGCTTTTGAGATTGCGTCGCATATCGCCCGGATGCTTGGGCTTTCACGTGAACCATTTGCCGGTCGGCCGAGACGGCGATCACGTTGGTGTCTGGTTCAAATTCCTTAACGCCAAGCAGCCGATAGTGGTTTGGCGGCTGCTCCTCTTCCGGAATCGCCAACCATTGGTAATAGGGATCAAAGTCCTCGTCATGTTGCAGGGCATCGCGCGGATCGGGGACACGACTGACGTGTCCGCATTCAGGACAGCGCACTCGCCGCCCGATAATTTTTCTGCTCGCCTCTCGTTCGGCGTTGCACGATGGACAATTAAACGAAAACGCCATGGACTACTGTGTCTCCATGATTGCGACACTGAGGTTGTGGATGTCGGGATCGATCACTTCGCCGACCGCTTGGAGCACGCGGTTGACATGGCGAAACTTATACCCGCGCTCGGCCATCACCAAAACCTGGGTCTTCTTTTTCTCGCCTCCGGTCGGTTCCTTCGCGAGTTCTTGTTGGACGTACTGTTGGATGTCGACCTCTTGCTGTGCTTTGTCACCATCCACGATGGCGCTGTCTGTTTTCGAATTTCCTTTGTAGATCACAACATCGTCGCCCTTGCCTTTGGCAACGACCAACACAACTGCCGTGTTCGCGGAAACGACCAATCCATGCTGTGCGTTGGGCAAATCCATCGCCTTTTGCGGGTCCATCTTCGAAGCGACAACAAAAAAGATCAGCAACAAAAACGTGACATCAATCATCGGTGTGATGTCCATTTCCGTGTCGTCGGTACGCTTGTTCTTGTTGAGTTGGATGTTGCCGTCTTGCATCGAACCATTTACCTCGATCGTTTCCGATTCAATCCAACTAACTCGGCTTTCGCGCCAAGGCTGTTTTCAACGACTCAAAAAACTGCGTCAGTCCCGCACCAACCAGATCTTCCATGCGGCGAATCCGCATGTTTACAAAGGCAATGCAAACCAACAAAGGAATCGCGATCGACAGACCGCTGGCCGTGGTGATCAACGCGAGTTGAATGTTCTCGGCCAACTGGCTGGCGTCCACCGTGTCGGCCGTCGCGAGTTTTCCGAACGCACCCATCATACCCAACACCGTTCCCAGCAATCCCACCATCGGCGCGCTTTTGACCACGGTGTTGACCCAGGTCAGCCTATCGTCAAGATCCGCCAGGACATCCCGTTGAAACCTGTCGATCGCCAATTGCTTGGCCTTTTCGAGGCCCATTTGCCGATTGATCAAAACGAGGTGCGTAAGCTGACACATCGCACGCGAATCGCCTTCGCAGATCAACACCGCCGAATCATAGTCGCCACGCATGATCGGTTCTTCGACCGCGCGCAGAAATTCGTTTTGTGCATCTTCACTTTTAAATCGCTTTTGCTTGACGCGGGCCAGGGCCATCACCACACAATAGGCGCCCCACAACGCGATCAAGCCGAGCACACCGTAGATCACCATCCCGACATACTCGATAATCGTGTCCCAGGAACCAGTTTTGGCGGTCTCCTGGGCGAATAAAAGAAAACTCTCCGTCGCGATAAGAACGCTGTTCATTCGTGATTGCTCGTCATCAAAGAAAAAAGAAAGATTAGATCCGTTGACAAGTTAGAGAAGAGATTAGGCACCGGCTAGGTAGTCCTGACGTATGACGTAAAATTCAAACCCAGTCCCGGCCGATCGAATGCCAAACACGGTTTTCTTCACCTTGGCCAGGCTCCTTCCGCCTAAAGCCGCCTTTTCAACCGCTAACAATTGGGCAAACGCCGCGTCCGGGTAGAATTGAGCGAGATAGCGGTCTGTCGTAATCACACCGGCCTTTTCCAACAACTGCTTGCTCATTCCCGCAAGCCCACCGGCGGAAGGATGGACGAAGAACAAACGAGGTTCCTCGTTGCGAGTTCCCGATCGACGCTTGATCGCGCCGGCCAAATTAAATGCGTAGTCGATGTTCGGCGTTTTTTTGTTGAGGGCCCCAAGTTCAATTCCGAATCCATCCAGCTTTTTGGCGTAATCGTTGACGCTATTCGTTTCGTATTTAACTTCCAAACGCTCGGCCGCAGGGATCACATCCAAGTTGCCGTCTCCCCCCGGGCCTGCTTCTCGGCTGTCACCCTGACCGGAACCAGTCCCCATTTCGACCGCATTGCCGGCAAACGATTCGGTCACGCCCCTGGTCGAGGAAATCGCGTCGGTCATCGCTTCCAAGGCATCGGCCAATTGCGGCTCTTGCACGTCGGCCAGTTCTTCCACGCCCGGCTCTTCCAAGTCGCGAGCAACGCCTTCGGCCGCTGCACCACGTCCTTTGAGGTCTTCGAGCGCGATAATATTCGGCACCAAGGGACGAGGAATGATGATTTTGGTTAACCAGACGAGAAACAAAAGCACTGCAAAGAATCCGATCATCAAAACCAGTGCCGAAAGCATGGCCGAGAATCGGTCGTACCCCGAAACCTGGGTTTGAAATCCGCTTTTTTGCGGCGGCGATTGAGTTGGTTCAACGGTTGCACTCATCGTGGCCTAAATCACTGTTTTCAGCGAATCAATATCGAACATGCCCACACCAACGATCGTAACGCTGGCCGAAATCAGTGTCAAGGAATTGCCAAGACGGAGGTCCTTAATACAGCGGGATTTGTTTCGTCTGGCGCCTCGAACAGACATAGTTGTATGATAATTCCAAATGAACCTTGTCCAACGGACTGGATTATGGGAGTAGAAACCACTCGAAGTAACTCAACAAGGTGAAAATCTCGCACGGAATACAGGAGCGACTCGATTTCTAGATTCCCGGTTCCTTGGCCTTTTTGCCTTGACGGCGCAAGTGGTCGGCGATCAGCGTGTCTAGCAGCAATTGGCCAACATGAAAAACCACGATGGGCAAAATACTAAAGCCCATTTCGATGCCAACTTGCAAACCGACCATCAAGGTTTTTTGACTGCCGGCAATCCCCACGGCAATCCGGTCCGGCCGCGAAAAACCAAAGGCGTATCCAAGAAACAATCCCAGTGCAAGCATAAAGAGATGCAAACCCAGGACGGCAACAACCATCAGCCAAAAGTCTTCGAGTCGAATCGCCGATCCGCCTTCGGCATAAATCTTCAAGCCAGTCTTGATCGAACCCATAAAAATCATCGCCAAGACGCCGAATTGTGCCAGGACGCCGAGTGGCGTTTTGTTGTCAGTGGCCCACCGAGCGATGTCCGAAGATCGCCGCAGGAGTTGAGCCAAGGCCATTGGCAACACGACCAGCAACGCCAGTTTCATAATCATGTTCGGCAGGCTTAGCGACGGGATGTCCGGCCAGTTGCCTTGCGTCATCCAATAGAGCCACAGCGGTGTCAAGAAAAAACAAACCATGTTCGTCATCACGGTCACAAGAATGGCGACAGAGTCATTTCCGCCTGCTCTTCTCGTCCAAACGGAAGCGGATGCAAGTGTGCACGGAGTCGATGCCGCGACATAGATGCCCAACGCCATCTGTTCGCTGAGACCAAGCGATTCGCTGAGACCAATTGAAATTCCCCAAGCGACCAGCGGCAATAAGCCGAAATTCAACAAACACGCCAGCAGCGGCGGCCATGGATTTCGCATGGACTTCCAGATGGCGCTGGCATTCAATGGAAAAGCCATCAAAAACATGACCGTCGCAACAATGCCATAGCGAATTGCCGCGATGCCGGCCAAGGCTTCGAGTTTTGTCGATTGCGTGATTCCCACCGCTAGCACGATGGCCAGCGCGATCAAGAACCAGCGTTTTACGAAAAAGCGTTTCACAGTGAGGGCAATTGTCCGTGCGACCGAATGGTATCACAACCGGACTATCGACGGAAAAAGGCTGAAGGTAGAATCCGCCACGACTTAGGGCGAGCGGCAGATGAAAATTTACCGTAGTGGAATTCGCCAGAATTCCTTTTCAGACGGAAGGAACTCTGGCGAGTTCCACTACGGCAGGAACTCGTCTGCCGCTCGCCTCGAATAAGGGAGTTCACATGAGCCGACAATCACGCGTCCAACTTTGTCGATTCGGTTTCACTCTGTTTTGTCTCGTGCCAACGCTGGTCGTTGGCCGTTTTGTCTTTTGGCCCGATACGCCTGAGAATTGGCGTTCGCAAATTCGAGATCAGTTGGGTGTGAATGCCGCAATCGGTGAAGTTTCGCATCCACGTCCCGACATCACCTTGCTGGACGACGTTGAACTGGCGGACCCAGAAACAGGCCACTTGCTCGCCTTGAATCGGGTCGAGCTAAGAAAACGAAACGATCAAATCATTGTAGTTGCCGGCCACGCGGTCGTGCACATCGATCGATTACATAGCGTATTTGAAGTGATTCATGACCGAGTGCTGCGAAAACGTCTTCGCACGAGTCCTCGTGTTACGATTCAAATCGAAACGTTGGCGTTCGGCAACGCCCCGGAAGCTCCGTCCGCCAATTCCATTCAGGATTTGACGCTGACGTTTGACGAGACCAAGGAAGGTCCTAAAGCGTCGATCAGCTTTCGACTTCCCGATGACAAGCAAAGTGGCCGCGTTGAAGTATCCATCGAACGCAAGAATCGTTCGCCAGCCGCGCCGACAACCCGATGGTTGATCGCCACCGGCGAATGTTCGTTGCCTTGCACTCTGCTGAGCCGCATCGCCGCGTCGCTGGCCACACTTGGGGACGAGTGCCAGTTTCAGGGAATGATTTGGGGCGAGCAAACTCCCGACGGGCTGCGCGGAGAAATCAACGGTCGCTTGACAAACGTGGATCTCCATCAGTTGGTTGGCCGTCGGTTTTCGCATGAACTGCAAGGCCGTGCCGATGTCTTGCTCGAGCGCGCCCACTTGCTCAACGGACAGTTAATCAACGCGGCGGGCAATCTTGTCGTCCGGCGTGGTTCCACCAGTCTCTCGCTGTTAACCGCCGCGTCAAAGTACCTGCGATTGCGACAGCTCCGCGCGGTGACGAGGGAACGCGTCGAGTTCGAACAACTGCGATTTGGATTTCAAATCGATGGACGCCGTTTGTCGGTGCGCGGCCAGTGCGATGAGCGGGGCACAGTGATGACCGACGGGACGGACATGCCGCTGATGGCCGAGTCGGACGTGCCGGCGGTAGACAAGCTCGAACTGGTCCGAATGCTCGTCCCATCGACCGACATCTACGTTCCGCTGACCGCCGAGACCGCACCACTTATCTTGCTATTGTCGTTGTAGGACATCGTCGATACGACTTAGGCAGCACTCGGCTGCGAATCTTCTTTGCGGAAACTCCGCCACATGCTCAGCGGCAAGATTCCCATTCCGATGATCACCATTTGTGAGAATACGTACGACCCCAAGGCCACCAACACGCCGTCGGTGAAGCCGTAGGAATGCAGCCCGACACCCAACTCATTGACGCCAAACCATGACCACGATGTGACGATGTTGCCGCCAATGGCCAGCACAGCGAAGCCGCGATCCCTCACCATGCCGCCCCAACGCGCGTGCAACACAATGGCGTTCCACAGCACGATGATCAGCGCACCATTTTCTTTCGGGTCCCAGCCCCAGAAGCGTCCCCAGGAATCGTCGGCCCAAAGCCCGCCAAGCACCGTGCCCACGAAGCTGAAGAAAATCGCGAAACAGATCACACCGTAGGTCATGTTTGCCAGGATCTTGCCGATCGTCCATTTCTTAAACTGCCTGGTCAACAGCGGCGTGGCGAATCCCAGGGAAATGTAGATCGTGGCGAGCAAACCCGCCAGGAACGTTGCGGCATAGCCGAGTGTAATACAGACAACATGCGTCGTAAGCCAGAACGTGGTGTCCAGCACCGCCTGCAAAACCTTCATTGTGTCGCTTTCCGTCAGAGCGAGTTTCATGGCAATGATCAGCGTGGAGAATCCGGCCACCGACGAGAGCACGTTGCCGAAACCCAGCTTGAACATTCGTTCGATAATCAACCCGGCTCCAACGCATGCCCAGCCGATAAAGACTGCCGACGAATAGAGGTTCGTCACCGGTGGCCGGTCGGAAATGTAGATCCGCAGAACCAAGCCTGTCGTGTGAAGGAAAAAAGCCATCGCGATCAGAATAAATGCCGCGCGCAGAAATGGCCGGTACCAGTCCAGCATCCAAGTGAGCCACCCGAAAAACGTCAATACGAGTGCCACCACGTAAAAGACCGCGGAGTTGTAAAACAACTCAAGCCGATTGTACTCGGCCTCGATCGCGATCTTGCTTGTGCTTAATGTTTCCGTCGGAATGGCGGCGACAGCCTGCGTGTATTCATCAACCGCCTTGTTAAAAGCTGCCACATCATGGGCTCGATAGGCGACTAACGCCTCGGATTGTGCTTTGGCGACGGGGTGCATCTGCTGCTTTGCCGCTGGACCGGACGATTCCTTGACCCGAGAAATCGCTCCCTGCATCAGATTCTCCAGGAAAGCCTCCGCGGCTTCCGTTCCACGTTCCTGATAGCCTTGGCGCTCTTCCTTGGACATGCTGTCCAGCTCTTTCAAGGCGAGTTCTTCGAGTTTTGAAGAGGGGGCCAAATCGTCCTGAAGTTCTTCCTTCGCCTTGTCCTTGAAATGGTCCAACAGAATGTCGTCAACCAGATCATCCACTTTTTCCTTGTGCTTGGCGTCCGTCATCGCGGCGGCAACCCATTTTTTTGTGAGAGCCTGTTCAGTCAAGCCCGTTTCCTTGATCACTTGCGGCATCCAATCTCGCACGACCGAGACCGACAACGATTCCCATGGCGATCTCTTTTTGCCGGTCGGAACACTCAACGGCCTGCTGGAATCCACGAGCTGGAGGACTTCCTTCATCAGGTCGACCTTCTCGTACGGTGACAAATCGTCGCGCGGGAGTGCAAATGTAGTTTGCAGCATTCGAAACGTGTGCAGCTTTTCATTCAGCTTTCCCAGCCACGCTTGATAGGGCGTACGTTGGGACATCTCCGTTTCACTGGCCTCGGCAATCTGTTCTTCGAACTCTTTCAACCGCGGCTTGAGTTCCGCAAATGAATACCTGAACCCCTTTCGCCGTTCGAGATCGAACAGTTGCAACACGTCGAGATTATCCACGCGGAACACCTTGTGATGCTTCGCGACGTCGGCACCCGAAATCACGTCCATGAACCAGCGGATGGCCGGATACTTTTTGGTCGTCAACTTTTCGACCAGCGGCTCGATGAGATATGGATTCTGCTCGGTTGTCTCCGCAATCAAGGCGACCATTGCGTCAGGATCGTGCTTGTGTTTTTCTAATTCATCGGAGTCGACTGTCGGCCAGCGGTGTTGAATTCTTGCGGCGATCTTGTCCCAGTTTTTGTCAAGTTCGGGAGCACTCATCCTGCCGACGAAAGTTTCGTAATCCGAGATGACTCGCAGGCTGTCCCGCGCCAGGGTGTCAAACGGCTTCTCACGACCTTCGTAGACAACCGGTTGTCTGCCAAACTGATCCAGTTGCAATTCGGAGTCCGGCACTTTCTTTGGCACCCAGTTCTTCGCCACAAAACCACCAAAAATTAGCAGCACCGCGACAGGGAAAATCCATCCCACGATCCAGGAGTTCTCCTTGGGCGGTGGACCGGGATCTTTTTCGGCCAGTTCCGCCATGACAGGCGGCGGTTCCTCTTCCCCTGATTCTTCTGACGAAGCGTTGGTTGCTACGCTTGTTGACGTTGTTTCATCGGTGCTGTTCGATGACAACTCATCCCGCGTACGATTGAGGAACCGTGTCAACGTCGTGTAGAAATGCGCCATCAATCCCACGGCGACAATCATGCAGCCGACATACGGTGCCATCCAACCGGTGTTGGTGACAATCTGCAACGTCGTGTACTCGCGACCGCCAAAGCTGTTGTAGCCGCTTTGATAGAACGTCTCACCCGCGTAACGCATCGGGTTGTTCATCTTGATGTGCTTGTTGATCTTGACCTTCCGCAGCGGATCACGGAGGACGATGTCCGAAGAATAGTTCCTCGGCGTGTTGGTGCCGACATAATCGTCCTTCCGCACATCCTTCAGATGGATTTCGTAGGGTTTGCGGACTTCTTTGAACCGCAACGAAATGGTGAATTTGTTCCCGTCATAGCGAACGGTTTCCGGGGCGAGCGTTTGCGAAATCAGATACGTTCCGACTTCTTCGTCCGAGTCTTTTTCGTAAAACCGCGCGAAGATGGAGGATTGGTTCGTCGCCCCGTCGGCACCTGTCACGGGTTTACGCGGATCGACAGTGAATTCTTTGCCATAGCCCGCATTGGCCAATGTCTTTTCCTTCTTGCGAAGTCGCCGGCCAAGATACTGCGCGTTGTCGTAGGTGCGCGTGTTCTTGTAATACTTGACGATCTGCAAATCGAACGGCAGATCGTCGTGTTTGATCCGCGCGTCTGTGAGGAAATGTGTGGCGAGCCCCATGTTGGCCAGCGGCACGGCAATCACCCGATCCAGATCATCATCCCGCTTGTCGATAATGGCCATCTCCAAAAAACGCGTGTCGTTGGCCACCTGCGTTGTTTGTCCTTCCTGGATGCTCATTTGTTCTTCGATGGCGTACGTGCCGACGAACAATTCGTACAGCATCATCAGCGCAATCCCCGAGTGGATCACAACGATGCCGCCGCGTCTCTTGAAGATCAAGATGCAGCCAATCAGCAAGGCAACGCCCGAAAACGTGCCCTGGATCAATTGCCACAAAATTCGCATGTTCTCGTCGCCCAGATAGAACGAAGGCGCGAGAAACAACGCAAGGGCGGACACACCCAACAAGGTCGCAGTAATGGTGGCGATCAGGAATTGCGACGCGTTGGATTTTTCGATTGGGAACCTGGCCACGAAAACGATTGCACAAACCGCACATGCCACGACGAACAACGCCTGCCAAACAGCATAGCCGGAAGCAACCGAGTACAGGTACGACGCGAAGCCAAAGATGATGCATGACAACAGTGCCAAGATGAGATGAGAAACGCGAACCTTCTCCGCATCCAACAACGTGTACGCCCAGAGTCCACAAGCCAACGAGCCCACGGACAGCCCCAGCTTGGTGAGGAACCAAAGCGATCTCCATGTGTTCTCACCGACGTAGAGCGATTCGTTGAACGCAGCTAACGCGATCGCGGCCAAGGTGAAAGTCGAACAAAGTGCGATCGCCAGAATTCGCTGGTTCTTCGTAATCGGAACACCAGGAATCAATCGAAAAAGCCAAGCGGCCGAGCCCACGGCGGTGAGGAAAAAAACAAGATTGGTAGCTAACCAGAAGGTCCGCATCGAAAAGTCCGGTTCGCCTTGCAACCCACCACTGTTGTGGCCACTCGAAATGATCCACATCGTGACGACGACACCGACCACAATCGCGGCGACTCCAAAGGACAAACGCCTGCCTTTGGCTTGGACTTTAAACCGTAGCAAGTGTGCGGAAAACAAGTTTACGGCCAGCAGCGTCCCAATCAGAAATCCGCCGGGAAAGGGAAATCCCATCGGCAAGGAACCGCCACCCGGCATGGGAATGTTGGGAAATACGGGTTGGGCCGGCAGCCAACCTTCGGGAAGCCACATGCGAAATTGCGCCCACCACAACTCAGGAAACAACACCCGCAACTCGACCCAGGTAAACCAGGCGCGGAAGTATTCGCTCATGACTTCCCACATGTCGAGCTTGTCTTGTGCCAGCGTGCCAAGCAGCACCTGGATCACGGCCAGACTCAACAGAGCCACGGTCAGTTTCAGCGACGCCAGTGGCAGAAACGCAGCGCGAACAACTTCCCAGGTCCGGTCCTTCGCGCCGCTCACATCGATTTTTGCTTCATCGCCCAGCGCGCTAGTCGCCATCGCTGTCTCCATCGGTTGGCTTGAATCGGAATGATTTCACGAAGGCCTCGAATGGTTCTCTTTGCTTCTCCGCCAATTGGTTTTCGCCGTACAGCTTGATGAACCAGGCCATGCCTTCGTATATCGCGACAACAGCCAAGATCGTTTCCTCTTCGCCAGTCAGTCGCGCATAGCTGCCGGAAACATTGCCCAGCTTAATTGAGTCGAGCGTCCGGTTCATTTGTGCGTCATCATCCAACGGCTCCATTCCAATTTGGCGCCGCCATCGATTTACGTTTTCCAATAAATCGGAAGGCTGCAGTTTGGAAACCGTGATTTTGACTTGCTCGTCACCGTCGGCAACCATGTAGGCACAGAGGCTGAAGATGTTTCCGCTCGACTCGCTCCACTCTTCTGGAACGTCGAAAGTCGGGTCGGCGGCACTTGTACTCGGCGGCGGTCCACCCGACGTCGCCATCGAACCATGTGGCGAAGCCATCGGCATCGTACTGTCCCGCGCGACACCTTGGATTTCCACCAGGATTGCCACGACCTGGTCACTCAACTTCATCGTCTCCGTTTCATTCAACAGATCGGACGGCTGCATTGGGCCGAGCTGAAGTTGCCCGCGCCAGCGATTGATGTTGGAAAAAAGGTATTGAAACAAGAATCGTTCGTCGGCCGTTGGCGGCAACCGCAACATGGTGACCGACAACTCCATGGGATCTTCATCGTCGCCCGGAATCTCGATGGTCGCATGCCGCGGGAATTGCCCTTGGTTCTGAGGAGTGTCGTCCGGCAGCTTTTTCCAGCGGCGAGGAAGTTTCCAAGTGGGCTCCATCGTGGTTTCATTGAACTCAACAGACTGGATGAATTTGCGAAACGTTTCGCGCAACTCGCCAACCGGCTTCAAGGGTCCCTGGAGCTTGAAGAACCAAGCGTTGGAGTGCAAAACGATGGCAGCCAACGTCCGATCCGTTTCCTTTTTTGGCAACTCGATCGTCTCGATCGTTGCTCGATCGGTGCGGCTGATGGTCCACACAATCAAGACCAGGACCGACGCGATCACAAGTGAAACGGTGCGCAGCATATAAACCTGATGCCAGGGGAAAGCATCCGGGTCTTTCGCGGCTGGTTTTTCTGTTCCGGCTGCCTTGTCTTTTTCGGCAGACTTCGACTTGCGTCGAGTAGCTTTAGATCGCGCCATGAATATCCGGGGGTTAGACGAAGAAATGCACTCAATCAGCGGCTCAGGCGGGGTACGAGCGTGACTGAAAAACGGGCTAAATTTGAATTCCTTAACCCATTATAGCGCACAAGATGTCATTTAGTACAAGGGAGACGGAAGATGGTTGAGAGTCCAGAGTCGAGAGTCGAGTGCTCCAACTCTCTCGACCCTCGACTCTGGACTCTCGACCCATTTTACGGCTGAAGATTAATCGCTTTGATGATCGAGTCGATCAACGAACTGGATGCGGCAACCGGTTGGTTGTATTCCCACAAATTGCGCATCAGGTCAACCATCAGCGGCCCCGTAATGCCC
>CAYFJO010000160.1:0-22318 GCA_964343305.1 uncultured Pirellulaceae bacterium
TTGCCGATGTCTCTCTGTATTTTTCGACGCGTTCATGGCGCCTAAATAAACTCGATTTTTGCGGCATATTAAGTTGAGGGACTCTAACCCTCAGAAACAGTCGTTTTGTGTTGTTGTTATAGCCCAATCCAACAGCATTCTAGCGCGGAACGGCGCATTCTTAACGTGGTTGCATTCTGCTCTGGCCTTTCAGGTTCAGCGATGTTGTCGTAGGCAGTTTCGTTGCGCGCAGCACGCACGGCATGCTAAATAATGCTGTTTTTTGCGTCATATAAAATTGAGGGTCCCCTTAGCCTTTCTAGTCTTGATTCGGCAAGGAATTTCTACCCTGTTTGTGGTTCAAGTCGCGAGTTGCTCGCGAGTTGAATTCACATTTCTTATCCCTGGTTCTTACGGGAAATCTATCTGAATAAAGGAATCAATCTATGAAAAGCAATCAATTGCCGCGAGATGCGCAATTCGCGTCGGTGCAGTTATCAAGTCGCGCAAGTTGGATCGGCGATTTGAAGTTTGACAAGTTAGCCGTTCCGGTGAAGGCACATTCGGCGATCGCATCGTCTGTTAACCAACTTCACCAAATCCACGCCGGATGCGGCAAACGCATTTGCCAGCGAAAAGTCTGTCCTGAGCACGGCGAACTCATCGAAGAACAAATTGCTAAGGCATTCACGTATTCGTCCAATCGCCATATCGCGTTGTCATCAGAGGACCTAGCCCATTTAGCTCCTGACGATAAAAAGACGATCACCATTGAGCAGTTCTTTCCCTCGGACGAACTGGACCTTTCGCTACTTGCCGGGCGTAGTTTGTTTCTTGTTCCGGCGAATCTTGCGGCGCGACACTCGTATTTGGTTTTCGTGGCCGCACTCCGTCAAAAGCGAGTGTGGGCGTTTGGCGAAACGGTTTTCTCCAACCGGCGACAACTGGTTGTCATTCATGTTCAAAACGAATCTCTGATCCTGCATACACTTCACGACCCGGCATTACGTCGAGCGCCAGCGTCACTTCCGGTGAGCGAACCAAAGCCGCCGCGCGCGGAAGTACGAACTCTTGCTCGGAAGATTGACGAATTCATTCGCCGAATTGAATGGATGAGTTTTCGCGATCGCTATGCGGAGCAACTGGCATTGTTAGTTGAACAAAAAGTCGCACGAGAGAACAACGGAAGTTCAAGGAAAGACAGCAAGTCAAAGCGTGGCAGGTCACGGGCGCGAGCCTGCGTGGCATAACTGGTTGCTTGTCAAAGGTTGCGAAATGAACGACACCTCCACTTCACTCCATCCGTCAACTTTCCGTTTGCGCCGTCGTACACCCGGATCGTTCGTACTCGTGCCTTGTCCGAAGATTGGTTGTTCGCTGCGCTGTCAGGGGCAGCTGGAGCGATCGGCTGCGGTGGTGATGGCGGCCTGTCCAACAATCGCGAACATACAAGAGCAGCCGTTCGAGATCTGGTATGCGTGGCGTGAAACTTTGAACGGTATTCAGATTCGACTCGTCAGTGAGAAGCCAAAGAAACGTCGTAACAAAAAGACTGGCGACCGGTTCAGTTACATCGTTCCCGATTTCCTGACTTCCGGATCGAATGATCGTTGTCGATTGGTCGAAATCAAACCGTCACGCAAACTTACACGCAGCGATGTTCGACGCAAACTTGTCGTTGCTCAGTTATTTGCGCGTTCGCACGGCTGGAGTTTTCATTTGGTGACGGAAGAGCACCTGTTTTCTGGCCCATTGATCTCCACGATCAAATTGATTTCACGATATCGCGTTATTGATGCGAAGGACGCACTGCTTTCGAAAATATGCCAGCGCGTGCCGAGGGACGGATGTGCGATCGGAGACTTGGTTGATGAAGTGACCCGTTTCGCCGATCCAGCAATCGCAAAGGCGCACCTCTTTCACGTGTTATCGCTGGACGAATTAAGTTTCGATCCACTCGTTCAACCGCTTTCCGACGTTACGTTGGTTTTTCCGAAAGGGGTTATCACATGGGACCCGTTCGACTCGCTGTGGGTGTCGAATTCCTGCGCGATGGGCGGGCCTTTCGAGTGGTCCGCCAACTCACCAACGACCGCTTTATTGCCGAAGATGTAAAGTTCCGAGTAGAAGAGGAACTATCAGAATCACAAATCCTGTCCATGTACTCTGACGGGCGTCTCCGATTCGCATCGAGTCATGAACAGGACCATGAATTCACGCCGAAACCACTTGCCATCAATGATCTTGATCCTCACCAAGTTCAAATCGTCGATTTCCGCTGGAAGGCAATTGAACCGTTAACCAAGTTGGCTAGTCCACCGACGCACGTTGACTTTGATCATCGCGGTCAGGAGTTGAGAGATGCTGGTGTGGAGTGTTCATCGCGTTCACTTCGACGATACTGGAAGGCTTGGAAGCAGTCTGGCGGTGATCGATTGGCGCTCATTCCACGACACTCGCAACGGGGCGGTCGTGGACAAGCAAAGCGACGAAGCATTTTGCAGCGCAATCCCGCGTTGCGCAGAATTGTTGATGAAGCGCTTCAGTCGGTTTTTCTGACGAAAGCCCGCCGACCCATCTCAGCAGTCGTACGACGTGTACTGGAAGATGTTCAGCGCCACAATTCGCGTTTGCCTTCTGAGCAGGCGATTCCAATCCCACGAGAACAATCTCTTTGGCAGGCAATTTCCCGCAAGATCAAAAGATTCGATCCGTGGGAATTAGATCGAGCACGATGGGGACGGCAGATTGCGGATCGACGTCATGCACCAACGTCGCGGCAATGTCTCGCGAAACGAATTTTGGAACGCGTTGAGATTGATCATTGTCTTCTGAAACTCGTCGTCGGCTGCGAGGCAGGTCCAATTGGCCAACCGTGGTTAACGACCTTGATCGACTATTACAGCCGGATGGTGGTCGGTTTCGCGTTGTCGTTTGAGCCACCTTCTTATGCCAGCGTGATGGAAGGACTTCGTCACACGATCCTGCCAAAATCGTATGTACGTGAACGGTTTCCTCGCGTTCAAGGCGAATGGCCATGCTACGGGGTTCCCGAAAAACTCGTGTGTGATCGCGGTGCAGATCTGACAAGCCGGGATCTTGAACACGCGGCATTTCAATTGAACATGGAGCTTGATTTCAACCCGCCTCGATCGCCAAATCTCAAGGGAGTTGTGGAATCGCATTTTGACACCCTCAACGACCAACTCATTTCATCGCTGCCCGGACGCACTTTTCGCAGTTGGGAGCGACGAGCTGATTACCGGCCAGATGACGAAATGCTCGTGCCGTTTGCAACTCTAGTTGAAGTGATCCATCTGCATCTTGTGGACGTTTATTCCGTGAGCAAACATCCAACAACGTCAAAGACCCGCCTGGAAATGTGGCAAGAAAGTGCGGCGGAATTTCCGCCATGCCTTCCGGCCTCGCCGGACGATCTTGTGGTTTTGTTAGCCAAACGAGTTGATCGAACCTTGTCACGGCGTGGAATCGAATTGTTCGGAGCATTTTACAACAGCGACGAACTGATGGCGTGGCGAGCTGACATGGCAGCGAATAACCGAAAAATGGATCGCATTCAAATTCGATATACACCATCGGACATGGGCCATGTTTGGGCGCTCAGTCCGTTGGACAATCGCTACATCAAGGTTCCGGCAATGGATGCCGCAATGCAAGGAATGACGGAATTCGAGTGGCGAGTGCTTCGTCGCGCGATCCGCGAGCGTTTCGACAAGCCAGAACATTTGATGGATCTTGCATCGGGCCGAAATGCGATTCGCGAGGTTGTTGAACAAACGATGAAAAAGCCGTCCCGAAAACGTCGCGCGCGTGCTGCTCGATTTCTTGGCACATCGAGATTAACGTCGGACGGTGATGATTCGTCAGAATCCAATGAATCATCCGATGACACCCAACCGACTGTCGAACATTCAACCGACGACATCGATTCATCTCAGTTGGACGTCGATGATTGGGAAGTTGCCAGCGATTAACGTACAACGTGGCCCCTTTCGTCTCGCCGCGTTTCTAACGGAACCGTGGAGTTTTTATGACTCGAAAAAAACCATCTCCTCTGAAAACGGATCGGCGTGATTGGCGAAAAAGCCCCGTCGCCGAACGTATCGCTGTGGCGAACAAGCTCCTCGTGCTTCACCCTCGGTTTTGCGAAGCACTCGATCTGTTGAAACGATGCCACGATAGTCGTTTGCACGGCGGAGAGCCGCATTGCGGCGCGATCCTCGGTTCGTCCGGTGTCGGAAAGACGACCGTTGTCGATCGGTTCATTCGCTTGCACCCGCGGGAAGAAACCGAATCGGCGACTCGCCAGCCCGTGTTGAAAGTGACCTTGCAACCAGACGCCCGACCCAAAGGAATCGCTGCCGATATCCTACTGGCGCTCGAAGATCCAGCGTGGAGCAGCGGGACCGTTCAGACGTTGACGAACCGTGCGGTCAAGCTGCTTGACCGCTGCGGTGTTGAGTTGATTGTGTTGGACGAATTCCACCATTTGTTCGACGCGGATCGACTCAAGATCATGACAAAAGCTTCGCAGTGGCTGAAGGTGTTGATTGTCAACACTGGCATACCGATCGTCGTCTGCGGAATGCCGGTCGCTGAGCACGTGCTTGTTGCCGAGCATACGGAAAGGCGATTTAAGGAACGGCTTACGCTGCAATGTTTTAACTGGCGCACAGCCGCCGGCCGTCGAGAGTTTTGCGGAATGTTGAAAAAGCTTGATGATTCGTTGCCATTGGCGAAGCCTTCCGCTCTTGCGGGACGAGAACTTGCAGGTCGATTCTATTTGGCGTGCCGTGGTAACTCTGATTATTTGATGACGTTGATTCGCGGTGCTGTGCGAGAAGCTCTTCAGCGTGGAAACGAACAGATCGAGCAGTCGGATCTTGCCCGTGTGTTTGTACAACGACTCTCTCATCAGCGAGTTTTGTCCGAGCAGTCAAATCCGTTCGTCGGGCAATTAGATCAATCCGCCCTAGACCGTGTGCAGCCGGCGGACGAACATCGTACGGCGGGCGTTGGCCTTTCTCCACGGGCAGCCCATCAACGAAAACGGAAGGCAACCGCGAGCGATTTTTTAGGGGGTTAACATGAAAGCGATGCGTCCATTACCCGCGCGCGAGCCATTACTTCCGGGAGAATCTCTCAGTAGCTTAGTCCGCAGAACCGCCGAAGCGATGGGCTACGAAAAATTGGCTCGAATTCGATCATTGCTCAAGGAAGCTGGCGATCTTCCCGCTCACTTCAGCCAGCTACAACCAGGGCCAGTCTGGGACCGACTAGGACATTTGCTGAAGCAGCCGGCTGAGCAAATCAAACTTGCCAGTGTGCATCATTACGCAAATCGCTTCATACTCGTACCGCACAACGAACCGCTCGCGGACTGGTGTGACTCGAAGACTGCACTGCGGTTTTTCTCGTTCGGACGCGCTCCAGTTTGTCCGCGATGCTTTGATGAGGACGAGCATTCTTACGAGAGGCTGCGCTGGTCACTACGCCCATTGCCCGTTTGTATGCAGCACAATTCTCGTCTCATTTCAACTTGTCCAAAGTGTACCCAACCTCTTCGGCCGAGCCGACTGCAAGCAAACGTATGCCAATGTGGATTCAATATCCGCCATGCAAAAACAAGGTCGTTGACAGATTTGGAATTGAGACTCTTTCGCAGCGCTGCGAGATGGTTTGATGGCGGAAACTTACCCCTCAACGGTATGAATGCGTGCGCAACGTTTTGGTGGCTCGAACGTCTGGCTGCTGCAGTGACTAAGACGCCGTCGTGGCGCAAGCGGTTTGTTGTGGGGGACGCGAACGCTGCGTCCTGTGAAGACGGTGCCAGCTCCTGGCTTGCAGCAATTTGCACTCTCGACAGTTGGCCGGACGGATTGTTCGACTTCCTGGATGAATTCCAAAAGGTCACCAAGCATCGAACGACGGCAACGGGCGTCACGAGATCGTTCGGATTGTTGTTAAGGGAAGCGAAGCATTTGGAAGATCTGGGCTACTCCGAGCCAGCTGATACACTTCGTCGTTATTTGACCGAGTGCTTTACCGAAGGCCAATTGACAAGCAAGATTCGTTTGTTCAAAGAGCCCCAGCACCAACCTCTGTTGCGTGAGCGACTCTGGGTGACATTGACCGAGTCGGACAAGCAACTGCACTTTCGCAAGGGTGGCAGTGCTGCCCTGATCGAGCGTGGCATTCTCGACGGAACAATTCAAACATCGCAATCAGGCCATCGCACGGTTGGTCTGGTATCGCGCGACTCAATCAAGCAACTTGCGGAAGAACTAAAGACCGCTTGTTCCATTTCGGAAGTAACCCAGCAACTTGCGGTTGGTCGTAGTCGGGTCCTTCAGTTGATTAAATCCAATGAACTACCGCGATCTGTTTGGACCGCCGGTGGCTGGCGCATTCCTCGTTCGTCGATTGATCGATTGCTTCACGTGGTTGGCGAATGCCCGGTCAAAGCGCCAAATAAGAATTGGATCACCGTGAGAGAAGCAACTCGCCGCTTCGGCCCAACGGGTCTGAACTTCGTTCGACTTATTCAGTTGATCAAATCGGGACAAGTGAGCGCCAAACGCATTCCAACACGGAAGGCGTTTCAAGGATTGGTAGTGTCGGCGGCGGACCTGGCGCAAGCCCATCTCGTCATTCGTCGCATGCATGACGACGAGCGCGGGTATCCACTGAATCGTGTTGCCAGATCACTGATCTCAGGTCGGCCAATGAAAGAATCGACGGTGAAGAAGTGGATTGAAATGGGATTGCTCCAGGCGAATCGCGAAGGACGTGCGCTGGTCGTAACGTCGAACGAAGTCGATCGCTTTCGGTCGAGTTATTGTCTGTTCGGTGATGCGGCCAAGATTCTGAACATCCACAAAACAACTTTGTTGCGCTGGGTCTCTGAAGGCGAACTAACACCGGTTTACGGACCTCAGGTTACGCCGGGTACAGGTTTCAACGTGTTTCGACGAGAGGACGTTGTGCACCTGAAGGAGTTCATTCAGAGTCACCATCGAAAGTGGCGAGCCTGCCGGTCGCGCGAATAGAGTTGCGTTTCAAAACCGTAGCGATGGCCATGGCGTTCAATTTGAACGCCTTTTTTGTTTTCTTGAAAAAGGCAGATTGGAGTGCTGATGAATGCATTATCTTCCCAGCAGAAATTCGCAATGTGTCAGTGGCGTCACCAGATTGCTTCGCGCGATTGGAACTTGCTTCCCTCGAATCCACTATCCTGCGCGGCATTCGGATATTCCGTGCGCGGCAGACAGACTGGTGACTTGGTGGAGTTAGGCCAGTTCGTTGCCGTCGTCGTTCATTACGACCGACCGCGTAAAAAGAGTGCGGCCATTCGCCTGACCGGGTTTCATGGATCGACAGTTCCCTGGGGTGTCAAATGGGGTGGACCAAGCGCGAGTGTGTTTGAGAAAGATCTGGCATTGGAACCCCATAAGAACGCAAATGGACGGCGACTGGAACTGAACCAGCCACACCTCATCAAAGTCGCTCTGCAAATCGATCGGAAGCTTTGGGATGCGGCGGCAACCGGTCGAAAGTTATCCACTAAAACTCGACCGTTGAGATTGCCGAAGTTGTGGGCGGCGTTTGATCATGCGACGGCGAATCACATTGATGGTGCAGGACCTGAGTTGCAGGCAACGTGCAAACGACGTCGACAAACGGCGAATGCCCTCATGCAACAAAATCGCCGACGCCATCATGGCTACACGCTATTTCCACTGAACTGGGTCAGTCATCATTGGGAAGAAGTTGCAGCAGTTTATGTCGACCTTTATCGCTATCCCAAGGTGCAGGTTGTCGCCGACGAACTATACGGTTTTCGTGGAGCGTGTGAGTTTGACTTTCGACACACGCGTTTTTCGCAGCGTGCGCCAAGACGGTCTTGTTCCGACCGCCGCCCCTACGTTGCTGCATGATGAGTTTCTCAATCAAGGAGTCTGCCATTGTCACACATCGTTCAAATCGAGACAAAAGTTCGGGATGCAACCGCAGTACACGCAGCCTGCCGAACACTAAACCTTCCGCAGCCGGTCAAAGGTATGACCCAACTCTTTTCGGGTGAAGTCCGTGGGCTTGCTGTTCAATTGCCGGATTGGCGATATCCGATCGTCTGTGACACCGAATCTGGCACGCTTCATTACGACAATTACAACGGCGCTTGGGGCGATCAAGCGGAACTTGATCAATTCCTGCAGCGCTACGCAATTGAAAAGACCCGGCTTGAAGTGCGTCGAAAAGGTCATACGATGACCGAACAGCGACTCTCGGATGGCTCCGTCAAACTAACGATCAACGTTGGGGGTGCTGCATGAAGATCGAAGTCATAGTGTCGCCGACGGGTGAAACGCAAGTTGAAACCAAAGGCTTTTCCGGCGCAGAATGTCGCGACGCCAGCGAGTTTCTAGAACGAGCATTGGGCAAGTCCGTCAACGAGCAGCTCACGGGCGAATTCTATCAAACAACTGCATTTCAGCAGCATCAACACCAACAAAACAAGTGATGCGACTTTCTCCGGCATCACCCTTCTAAGGATTCTCGAAATGACGCTCAGTCAGCGTTTGACCGAATACGTGCGCGCGTGTTTCTCTGGCCTTTGGATTGAAAGTTGCGAGCATGACGATGCGATTGCTGAAATCGCGAGCCTCTGTCGCGAAGAGCAGTGGCGAATGGCAGTTTGGGACATTGAGCGCGGGCTTCGCCTGACCGGACAGAACTGTGAGTCGTCAATCGACGACGCAGCCAACGGTGATCCGCTCGCGGCAATTCGCGCAGCTAGCGCATTAACATCCGAGGATGGAGCAGGTTTGCTTGTACTGTGTAACTTTCACCGGTATCTGAATTCGGCAGAGATTGTCCAAGCGATCGCCCATCAAGTCAGTTTAGGAAAACAGAATCGCACGTTCATTCTGGTCCTTTCGCCCGTCGTTCAAATCCCCACGGAATTGGAAAAACTCTTCGTCGTGGTCGAACACGATCTTCCCGATCGCGAGCAACTCGAACAAATCGCACGCGGAGTTGCCACGGAAGAAGGTGAACTGCCCGATGGCGACGAACTTGAACATGTTCTTAATTCCGCCGCCGGACTCACACGCCACGAAGCCGAAAACTCGTTTTCCCTGTCACTCGTTCGCTACGGCCAAGTTCAGGCCGACGTGATCTGGCAACAGAAGGCTCAGATGCTGAAGAAGAACGGCTCGATGTCGTTGCATCGCGGCGGGGAGTCGTTCGACAAGTTGGGCGGGCTCGACGCCGTAAAATCCTTCTGCTCACGAGCGATGCGCCGACAAGGAAGCGCAAATCCGTTAAACCGACCGCGAGGAGTTCTTTTACTTGGCGTACCGGGAACCGGCAAATCTGCCTTCGCAAAATCGCTCGGCGCTGAAACCAATCGGCCAACCCTCATCCTCGACGTCGGTGCGTTGATGGGGAGTCTGGTTGGCGAGACGGAACGAAACATACGACAGGCGCTAAACATCGTGGACGCGATGAGCCCCGCGATACTCATGATCGATGAGGTCGAAAAAGCGTTGGCCGGCGTTGCCAATTCTGGCCAGTCGGATAGCGGAGTATCGTCACGGCTCTTCGGGACGTTTCTAACTTGGCTTTCCGATCACCAGTCCGATGTTTTCGTGATTTGTACGTGCAACGACATCAGTAAGTTGCCGCCGGAGTTCGCGCGCGCCGAGCGTTTTGACGGAGTGTTCTTTTGCGATTTGCCAGGTACTTCTCAAAAGGGATGTATTTGGGAGATCTACGTTGAACTCTTCGGACTTGATCCCAAGCAGCGGAAACCGCGAAGCGAAAAATGGACCGGCGCGGAGATTAGAAGTTGTTGTCGACTGGCCGCGCTGTTGGACGTTTCGTTAGTCGATGCTGCCAAGCACATCGTGCCAGTGGCCGTGATGGCGGCGGAATCAATTGAGCGGCTTCGTAATTGGGCGAACAGTCGGTGTCTTGATGCGGACACGCCGGGTATTTACACGCGTAGCGGAACTTCCTCGCGCCGGCGCCGTGAGATTCCGCGTGACCCATCCGTTAATTGAGAAAGAAATTGAAAGGCCATAACCTTATGAGCACGTTACTTGATGAACTGCCAGTCACTCAAACGTCGATGACGTCGCAGCGGTTGCGCACCGCAATGGCCGCCGTACGCGTGTCGGTTTCTTGGTTCGGCGTGCGTAAAACGCTTTCACAAGAACAACGCAGTCAAGCCGCCGATACATTTGGTGCGAATGCCAAATACGTTTCAGCGGGAAAGAAGTTACTTGATACCGGCCACACATCGTTTCGCACCGTTACGGCTGTCAAAAATCGAAGCCTTCAATTTTGGAAAGGGATGACACTGCCGTATCCTGAATGCGCAATTCGATTATTACGGCAGGATCAGGTCGAGTTGTTCGACGATCGTATGCGACAGTTTCAAGAAGAGCTTGCTGTTGCCGTGGAACAGCTTGGCCGTCGCTTCGAGGAACTGAAGGCAGCCGCCGAACGAAGATTGGGAGATCTTTTCAATCAGGCCGACTATCCAACGTCGCTCGAAGGCCTGTTTCGAATTGACTTCGATTTCCCGTCGGTTGAACCACCCGACTATCTTCGACAACTGAATCCAGAATTGTACCGGGCGGAATGCGACCGTGTTGCTGCGCGTTTCGACGAAGCGGTACAGCTTGCCGAAGACGCGTTCACCACTGAATTATCGACACTTGTGAAGCATCTGAGCGAGCGACTTTCCGGCAATGCGGATGGCAAGCCAAAGGTGTTTCGCGATTCAGCCATCAGCAACCTGCTCGATTTCTTCAACCGCTTTCAGAATTTGAATGTGCGGTCGAATGAGCAGCTTGATGATCTGGTCGAAAACGCGCGGCAGATCGTACAGGGGCGGGACCCTCAACAATTGCGCGACAACCGGTTGCTTCGTCAGACGGTCGCCCAGGAACTTTCGGAAGTGCAGGATTCGCTTGACGAGTTGCTTGTTGATCGTCCACGGCGCAACATTATTCGGCGGCCACGATGAAAAACGGCCTTCCAATGTCAGTCCAATCAAACGGACAGATTCGCTGTGTTTACGATGAGACCATCGAGTTGTCCACTCTCGGTGAACTTTCGATTCAACGGGGCAGCCATGTGGAACCGGATGCTCACGGTCGCTGGAGTGTCGATTTGTCCCCTGTCAACGGTCCGTCGCTGGGACCATTTCGGCTGCGCTCACAGGCACTCGAGGCCGAACATCAATGGCTTGTACTGCATTGGTTGAATGCATCTCAATCGTAGCGCCAAGTGACTCTCTTAACCAACACATCTCTTGTGGGCAACTTCGCTCACGCTTGAATCCACGCATCCGAAGGGCGGGCGGCGAGTGGCCGTGGTTCCCGTCTGGGTAGATGTTGTTGCACGGATGCGCAGTATGCGTGTTGGGCGCTTTCCCAACAGGAGTTTGTAATGGCTGATAAACAGAAGTCTGGTCTCGCCAAATTGATCGTTGGCACCATCGTCAAGAAAGTTCTCGGCGATTGCGAGTCCGAGGCGCACGAACTTGTCGGAGACATCGACCGTTCATCGAAGGAACGTCGCGCTGCTGCGATTCAGCATCGTAACGAGCAGGTCGCGCGTGGCAATGAAGTGATGCGCGGTGCGCTTGAGCACACCGCGCGTGGGCTTCGACTGATCCAAGATCAGCGCAGCGATGACGGTGTTCGCAATCTGTTGCTCGAAGAACAAGAGTCCGAGCTGCGTCATCGATTAACCCGCGATTTGACCCACTCGCATGGTGTCAATGACGACGAGACCGCCGAATCGGCCATCGAGACGCTTGCTTCGGAAGTTGTCGACGAGATTGTCGGCTAAGCGTCTTTCGACTTCTCTTCCGGGCGATTAGCCCGGAAATTTTCTCCGAGCCCCGTCACGCGCCGCTCGTCATCAATTCACGATGACGCGGTCGTGACGGGGTTCTTTGTTTTGTAAATGGGATCACATCATGGAAACGCTTTTCGTCATTTTCGTCGTGGCCTGCATTGTTGTGTGGCTCGCCTCATCGAACACACCGCGCCGACCAGGTCAACGCCGCCGACCCGGTTGCCGCTGCCCCCGTTGAATTCCCTTACTCGTTTCTGTCGACCAGAGACGTTTTTACCACCTCTTCTAACAAGGAACGCTTTGAATGACACAAGCCGAATTGGATCGTGAAGTTGCCGCCAAGACAGGCGAATCGCTGGCGACGATTGAGCAGCACGGATTTGTTCCGCTGTTCCCACCGACGCGAGAACCGGAACCAACGAAAACGCCGCTCACCGTCGACTGGGACGAAGTGGATCGCCGCCGGTTCTCAACACGCCGCGTCTAGTCTGTTCCGATGGCATCAAATTCTTTGGAGTTTCACAGCATGCGTATTGTTTACATCAACAACGACGGATCCGGATTTGCCGGGCACTTGGATGTGCAAGAAGAAACGACTGTTGCGCAATTCTTTGAGCAACAGATCGAAGGAAAGCCGACGGATTATTTGATTCGCGTTAATCGCCAGAGCGCGACTCCCGACTGCGTTCTGCAGGAAAACGATCGTGTCAGTTTCACGCCGATGAAGATTCAGGGCGCGCTTTGATCGAACGACGAATCCAAGGTCGGTCACCGGACGGAGACAGTGACCGACCGATCTCTTTTGCCACGAGAAGAATGAATGGATCACAACAACAAACAACTCATTCGGCTGGCGAACGCGATACATGACAAATTTGCAAAGTCAGACGTGGTAGAACCACCAAACATACCCAATGACACTTGGCAGCATTGTCAATCACTCCAGCATCGGATCCGGCTTGCCAATCGTCGAGGGTGGTTCACAGCGTCGCAGCATCTGCATCGAAACCTCACAGAATCGTTGCAGAGACTCCGAAATGATCTTAATCACATCGTCGATGCACGTGGTCATGCGGACACGCTACGACTGAAGCCAACTTACAAAACGATTTATCGAGATTTGATCTCGTTGCACGATGAATTCGACGAGATTTCGTGGAACAAGCGATCGAAGACTCTCTCTGCTACTACCGATCCGATTACGTTGCACGACATTTACCTCGGCCCGTTCACGATTTGTCTCAACTGGGGATCTTGCGGCGTCGCGCACGCAATGCCTTACGAGGTAGTTGCCGTCGATCCTCATCCGGCGGCGTCGAACGAAAGCATCGTTCATCCTCACGTTCAAGACGGCAGCTTGTGTGCGGGCGACGGTTGCGTCCCGATTCGCCACGCGTTGCAGGAAGGAAGGTTTCTTGATTTCTTTCTGATCGTTCGAAATGTGTTGAACACCTACAACGCGTCGAGCCCCTACGTTGCGCTCGACGCCTGGTTTGGAACAGAATGCGTCGATTGCGGCACGATCGTTTCGGAAGACTATCGTTGGACGTGTGAAAAGTGTGAGTCAAGCGTCTGCGGAGAATGTAATTTCCGATGCGAAGCATGTGAGTGCGCATTTTGTTCTGCATGTACGACGAGTTGCCGGATTTGCGAACAAACCTATTGCGAAGCCTGCCTTGCTCGATGCACGAAATGCCGCGAGCTGGTTTGTCATGAGTGTCTTGAAGATGATGAAAGGTGTAGCAACTGCTATGAAGAAGAAAACGAACAAATTGAAACATCTCAAAATGAAATGCGCACGATCGCCAGCGCTCCGCTTTAGTCCCACGGCCTGGGCCAAACTGGTTTTCCTGCGTGATTACGGCGAAACGGAAGTTGGTGGATTCGGGATTGCGCCGAGCGATGATCTGCTATTCATCGAAGACGTTCAGCTCGTCAATCAAAAGTGCAATTGCGTGCATGTTTCGTTCGACGACGAATCCGTGGCTGATTTCTTCGACACACAAGTCGACAGCAGGCGCCGGCCCGAACAATTCGCCCGCATCTGGCTACACACGCATCCGGCCGACTGCGCTCGTCCAAGTTCCACTGACGAGGAAACGTTTGCTCGTGTGTTTGGAAAGTGCGAATGGGCCGTGATGGCCATCCTCGCGCGAGAAGGACAGACGTTCGCCCGTTTGCAATTCAACGTCGGACCTGGTGGTTCGATGGAAATCCCTGTCGACGTTGACTATCGTCGTCCGTTCATCGGCTCCGATTTGGATGCGTGGGAAAGAGAATACGTCGCCAACGTTCAGCCTGAACCAACAATGCTCCGTTGGCACGAAGGCGATGAACGTCAACTCGAATCCCCTTTTTGCGATGAACGGAATGCCGAGTGGTACGACGACTGGATGGAATACGTTGATGATGCTGACTTCGAGCAAGTGAAAGAAGGTGCCGATGAATGCGATCATTCAAGACAATCGATTCTCTCCGCAAGATGATTTGGTTCCGCGCCAACGACTTGCTGAGATTAAGGTGACGGTCATCGGTGTCGGGGCGATCGGACGTCAAGTTGCGCTTCAACTTGCCTCGATCGGCGCGCCACTGATTCAACTGATGGATTTCGATCGCGTTGATCGATCGAATGTCACCACCCAAGGATACTGCAATGATGAATTGAACCAAACAAAAGTCGTCGCAACGGCTGCGGCAATACACAGGATCGATCCATCCATCGTTATGGAACCAATCGAAGATCGCTTTCGGGCCAAGCACGAAACTGGCGAAGCAGTGTTTTGTTGTGTCGATACGATTGCAGCGCGGAGTGCGATTTGGCGATCAATTAGGAATCGATGCCTGTTTTGGGTCGACGGCCGCATGTTGGGCGAAGTATTGCGCGTCTTGGCAGTGGATAATCTCTCCGTAGCCAATCGATACTCGACGACGTTGTTCTCACCAAGCGAGGCTCAACAGGGACGCTGCACGTCACGAAGTACCATCTATTCCGCGAGCATCGCCGCCGGGTTGATGACCCACCAATTCACTCGTTGGTTGAGGGCGATTCCAACTGACTTTGACACTTCGGTCAACCTGCTCGCGGGCGAATGGGTCATCTCATAAATCAAACGACCGCGGAATTGAGGGACTAACAATGGAAAGCATTCTCATCGCTGCCGTTATCATTGGCATTGGCTGGTGGGCTTATAAGAACGGTAAACAGATTGGATCAAGAAAGGGTTACAACGTAGGTCATGCGCGTCGCTCGCGGCGTCATCGCCACCGTCGTCGACGTTGATTTGAATCGAATGAGTCAGTAACGACCGGGCCGCTCAGGGAGCGGCCCGGTCGGACGTTTTTTTTTAGCTATCAGGCGTTGAACGCTTTTCGACTTGACGTTAGCAGATCCGACAATAGGATTAATGTTAATTGACACGCTGAGCTTTCTCTTGGACAAACAAATTCATGTCTGACGTCGACCCCAAGAAAACCATCAAACTTAAAGAAATATGTCGCTTACTTGACGTCAAGGAGCGACAAGCGAGTTACGTGATGGAAAGGGGTTTCGTACCGAAAAGGATTCATGAGTCGCCAGACCGGGGAAACCACCGTTGCTTCCACCCCGGAGATGCTTTTTGGCTTGGGTTGGTGCTAAAGCTAAAAGAACATGGGATTCAGATGTCGTTGGCAGCGGCAATCGCCGATTTGTCCAATTTGGCTTTGCGAGGAATAACTCAGAATTTGGGTTTGGACTGGCGATTTCTTCCGACGCTGGGCCGGTTTGACACGGAGCATGAGTATTTCCTCGAAGTGGGGGACATGAAGTTCTTTAGGCTTGCCACTGATGCCTACCCGAGTCAGTCGGGGCTTTATTTCACGGATTGGAATCGAGTTCGAGGATCGAAAAAATCGCCAAGGGACATCAGCCCGTTGGTGACCATCCGCTTTGATCTCCGGAAACTCGCGTCATTGCTCAAGGACGCGAATTGGGAATAAACACTTGACATAGATCCGACAATCGGATTAATATTGGAATATAGATCCGATAGTCGGATTAGAGATGTTACCCAGCCACGACGCCGTAAGTGTATCGATGACGAAGAACGCAGTTTCCGAGAAAAACGAAGGTCAGCGATGCGAATCGCCGAAGGGTGCTTCCGCTCACATCGAACGCAACCAAGGTTCGCGGTCCAATGCCATCAAGCATGGTTTAACGGCCAAGACTCTGTTTCCAAATACTCTGCAAGATCGAGAATTCCTCGTCGAGCACCATGCACGTCTGGTGAAGTTTTGGAATCCACAAACACCAACAGATCACTTTTTCGTTCGGGAGTTGGCGAGGCACGAAACTGCTCTGCAAAAAGCTGAGGAAATGGAAGCAGCAATTCTGCGCCACAGTGGCAAAAAAGCTTCGAGCATTGTTTTCGCTGATCAAGCCGAACAGTACTCGGATGAAGAAATGGCCGACGCCTTGCTCGCGACCGCCGGAGCTTCCGATGCGCTGGTGAGAATCACGAGATACCGGCGAGCGCATGAACGCGGGTTCCATAAATGTCTCAACGCGCTGCGCCAGAACGATGACTCCACGGTCAACGACATCGATCGTGAAACCAGCGACGAAAGGCGTTCTTTTGCGACTGACGCAGAGTGCGAAGCATACCTTTTAGCAAGAATCGCAGACAGTGGCTATTGCTGTAAGAAATGTCAAGGTAGTTCCGGTAACTGGGTCGCATCTCGACGAGTTTGGCAGTGCCGAAGTTGTCGGCGTCAGAATAGTATTCGTGTAGGCACCGTTATGGAAAGGTCGCATCTTCCACTCCATGTTTGGTTTGGAGCGATTCAAGCCTTGTTGAGGGATCGTGACTGCTCAAACGCGAAGCTCGTCGAAATCACCGAGATAAACCGCACGGCAACTGTCCGCCGTATTGCGCGTCGCATTCGTAGCGCGATTGATTCGCCAAATGCGTCGAAATTGTTGGCGGGACTCGATCGTGTATTGGGAGAAAACTGAATCAAGTGTCTCAAATGAGCAAATTCTACGAAACGAATCCAGTGATTTGGTTACCCCAATTGTTCATGGCCATTGCCTCAAAGCCGAGTCAGGGTACGTGTTGCGATCCTAGAACAATTGACCACAAGTTCAGCATTCAGAAACAAGCATGAGTAAAGCGTCTCGTCAATGAAACGCATTTCGAGTTATTACCAATCCCAAAACCGTTTTCTTTAAAAGGAGATGAGCGATGACGGACAAATCTTCAAGTTCGGCAACCGGGCCTTTAGGGGAGCCGAAAGGAACGCGTAGTTCCACACATCGGAAGGCCAGTAAGAAAATCTCGATTCCAACTGTGGATCAAATCTTGCAGCAGCTAATGCATCTTAATTCGGTGGTCGCGTTTGGTGCGATGTCGTCAAGAGATGCGAGTTTGATTAATAAGAATCTCAAGATCGTACTCGATGTTCAGATGAAGAGGGCGAACCGTGAGGATTCAGGTCCCAGTCAGGAAGCCTTGTCCGAATTTTGCCGAAATGATCCGCGACTCTTGAATGCACTCGAACCTTTCCTTGCGGACGACCAGGTTGAGTGGCTGATGTCTGAGATCACGGACGATCAGGATGAACAGGTTTGAATGGTGCGAGTCGTTTGTCAATTTGAAGGGCCGGCAACTTTCGTTTGGCGGGCGGGCGTACTTGCGGATGATCTACAACTCGAACGCTCGCCGCGTCGTGATGCGTTGTTCTCGCCAAGTGGAAAAAACAACTTTCATCTGCAACGTTGTCACGCACGCCGCCGCTACGATTCCTGGGATTCATATTGTGGTTGTTTTTCCCCGGCAAGAGCAGGCTGGCGTATTCGCAAAATCGCGGCTACGACCGGTGATCACGGAAAGCCCCGTGATTCGACGAATTCTTTTGGGCAGGAAATATCGAGATCCGCAAGTGAGCCACATGAGATTCAAGAACGGTTCGGAAGTCTACATTCGCGCAGCCTATCATAGTGCCGATGCCGTGCGAGGGATTGATGCAGATTTCCTTCTCATTGATGAATACCAGGATATCGCCAGCGGTGATCTCCCCATTCTGGAAGAGACGTTAAGTCACTCTGAACATCGGCGCGTTTTTTTGACGGGTACGCCAAAGAGCATCGACAATCACCTCGAAGACGCGTTCGGTCGCTCAACTGCCAATGAGTGGCGCATCCCATGTGAGTGCGGTGAGTCCGTTTTTCTTGATGAAGAATGTCTCGGTACAATTGGGCCGATCTGCCCAAAATGTCAGCAGGATGTCGATCCGAGAATGGGTTCATGGGTTTCTCGCAATCCCGAATCGATTTGGGGCGATGGATTCACACTCAATCACTTAGTGACTCCCTGGTTGAACTATCCAGAGCTGTTAGAACGTCGGCAAAGCTACAACCCAGCAATGTTTCGTAACGAATGCTTAGGACTCCCAACGTATCTCGGAGACCACATCGTCACACGCGAGGAAGTCGAGCAGTGTTGCGAATCCCGGCCGATGGCAAAGTCGGCTGCCGATATCCGCGCGGACGTGCGCCCATACCTGGTCGCCGGAATCGACTGGGGTGGGGGCGTCACATCTCGGACTGTGTTGGTTATCGGTTACATGTTGAGCGACGATCGGTTCAACGTTGTTTTCATGGAGCGATACGAGGCTCAAGAGGAGCCGGACGAAATTCTCAAGTCAATCGTGACGCGATGTAAACAATTTCGAGTGCCGCTGGTGGCCGCGGATGGCGGGGGCAACGGATCCGTATACAACAATCTGCTTATTAGCGAGTACACACAGGTTGCTGGATTATATGCGATGCTGTACTCCGTCTCGGATCAAGCACCTCGACAATACAAAGGACGGTTGTGGAGTTGGACAATCGGCCGAACGCCATCGATCGGGATGGTATTTACGCGAATCAAGAAGAAGCGAATCAGTTTTCCTCGGCTCGAAGATTCCACTTCCTTCCTTGACGAGATCTGGTGCGAGACAGCCGAATACGATGACCAAAACCGAACAATCAAGTACACGCATCCAGAGACACAACTCGACGATACATTGCACGCCATCAATTATGCGGCGGTACTCGCTAGAATGTCGATGGACTTGCGCGATCAAGGCGCTTGGTAAGCAGCGGCGTACACCAAGCCATGAATCGCGAAAACCAGACTTCGTGTTGACAAGTTGTACGTTTGCACTGCACGTGACAAATAGACTGTTGAATTGCGGGCGGAATGCCAATAAATCTGTAGATGATCGGACAGCTAATCTGTAGAACTCGGTCGTAAGTCGTTAATTGACGGAAAGATCGTGACAGCTTTTATGTAGAACACCACGTCAGGCTTAATCGGTGCGTCCCTCGACGACGACGGCGAAGCCATGCAGCCACTCCTCAAAGTTGGTGTATCCGTCGCCATCGTCGTCGCCGCTCGGATTGCCCGGGATTGTCAGAGTACGCCGGTTCTCGGCCAGATCGGGCCAGCCGCCCACGTCTTCCTGGCTGGCGATGATCTTGCCCTTGCCGCTGTTGATGTTGCTGATAATGCGTTCGTCGACGGGATCGCGATCCGCGGGGCGTGCGCCGGCGTGCGCAAGGACAAAGTCTCTGACTTGCTCGGCCGGCATGGGTTCGTAGCCGCGAATCCAGATCGCGGCTTCGCGGGTTGCAGCCCTCTTGTGCGCAGGAAGCGGGGCATGGGTGGGCCATGGATGCTGTTTTGTGACGTTGTCGCTGCTCCACGGCTCTGCGATGATATTGCCGTTGAAAATATTGTCCCGGCCCAGGTGGAATCTGGATTGGGGATTTACCCCGCTACGCAGCGCGATCCTCGCGCTGCCTCCACCGAGGACGTTGGCGACAACCGATGCCTTGACAGCGCCCTTCCTTACCCCAGCGTGGTCGTCGATCTGGATCGAGCAACTGCGACCGCAGGCATGCACGTAGTTGTTGGCAACGACCGCCGATCCCGCACTGACGGCCGGACTCCGGTCCGCATTGAACGCCATCAGGTTCTGGATAATGGCTGTGCGTCGCCCGCCGTAGTCGCCGCCCTGGTACGAAAGAACATAGAAGCCCTTGGAGTGCGGTCCCTTGGGATGCAAGGGCGTCGCCAGTGCTTCGGCGGTGATGAGGTTGCTGAACGTAGCGTCGTCGGCACCGGTCATCAGGTTCATGTCCGTCCCCCAGCTCAGTGAACAGTGGTCCACGACAAGGTTCCGCACGCCCGGTTCGATGGTGATGGGATCCGGCATCTGGGATTTCGTGGGGTTGGGCGGTATGCCCTGGTCACCGGTGCGCAGGCGGATATGCTGGATGAAGATGTCGTTGACGCTGCCGCGGATGTGGAAGCCGTGGTTCCTGATGGTGATGCCCGGCCGCGGTGCGGTGGCCCCGGCGATGGTGAGGTAGCAGTTGCGGTTTCGGATGGGGATGCTGCTCTTAAGCGCGATCGTGCCGGAGACCTCGAATACGATGGTCCGTGCCCGTTCCTGTCCCTCAATTCCCTCGCGAAGCGAGCCCGGCCCGGAGTCATTGAGATTGGTGACCAGGTAGACTTCCGCGCGCGAAGCGAAGTACGACTCGTGCTGTATCGCGAAGAGGGCCGCGATCCGCCCTGGCGTTAGGGAGCGATCGAAAAGCATGACGTCGTCGACCAGTCCGGTGACTGCCTTGCCGATCGTCAGATGACGGGATGGGGCCGCGGTGAGGTCTTCGATCACTTTATTCCAGGCATCGTGTACCATCGTCCCGTTCAAGTAGAAACGGGACCGGCCCGTGGTGCTGTCGTATACGGCGGCGACGTGGCGCCACCTGCCGACAGTGGCGTAGTCGTGCCACTCGGTATGGACGTTCGCGCCGCTTCGGTTCCGCAGCCAAAACATCCATTTGCCGCCAAACCCAGCGTTGTGCCCCAATCGCCAGTATCCGCTGCCTTCGACTTCGCTGGCCGCCACGATCCCGCCTGGCTGTTCCAAATACACCCAGGCCATGACCGTGAAACTACCGCCGGGTTTGACGTACCCCTTGGTGTTGGCCAGCTTCAGGGAGCCCTTGCCCTTGAGGCTCAGCGTATGTCCTTTGTCTCTCTTAACGATGGCGGCATTTCCGGTCAGTGTGCCGCCGCCGGGTGTGCCGTCATTGAAGTTCCAATGTCCAACCAGAGAGGCATCCCAACCGGACTCAAGAGAGACATCTTTCAGATGCCGTCCGCTGCCGGCGGGCGTCTGCACACCGAAACCGTGCGCGCCGGGGATGATCGGTAGCGACTCTGCTGCTTGCGACGTCGGCACCATCGAAACCACCACCACGAAGATCTTCGTCATGAGTCTGGTCGTTTTTGGTAAGCACATCATTGCGTCGGCTCCTTAAATCGTTGGACCAGCACAGTAGGCGCAGGCCAAACGCGATTCTTCCTTCAACGGATACGATGTCGAGCGGAAACCGGATTTCCTCGGCCAGCGACCTACAGGCCCTCCACGGCCCAGCCGTCTCGGTAGGTTCGGTGGAGGCGCTGGTTGGCCGCGGGCACGTTGGTGACTTCCATCCGGGCGGCGTCCCAGGCGAGTTCCTTGCCCGCGAACAGCAGGGCGACGGTGCCCAGCAGGACCGTCTCAGTCAGTGGGCCCGAGTAGTCGAAGCCTGCGGCCGTAGTCGCTTTCCCCAGGCAGGCGTCGATCCAGTGGTGGTAGTGGTTCCGCGGTGCCAGCTTGGGGAGCGCGTAGTCTTTGAAACGGGCCTTGGGGAAAAGTTGAGGGTCGTCGACGTGCGGCAACAGCAGCGATCCGGCCTCGCCGATCAGCAGCGATCCCTGACTGGGGTATTTCTGGTTGTCAATTTTTTGGCGCAACTCGTCGGGCGGATACCTGCCTCCATCGGACCAAGTGAACTCGAGGGTCTTGTCGGCGGTCAGGTCGTTGCCGGCGAAGGTGTAGTGGAGGATCTGCCAGGTCGGCCAGGTTTCGCCGCGTCGAGCATGGGTGTTCCACCACGCCGGCTCGACTTCCGCCCGGATGTGAAGCGGCGCGGTGAGCTTCAGGGCCTGGAACGGCGTGTCGATGATGTGGCAGCCCATATCACCCAGCCAGCCAACGCCAAAGTCCTGCCAACCGCGCCACCATGTCGGATGGTACACTCCTTGTTTGTACGGGCGCACCGGCGCCGTGCCGAGCCATACGTCCCAATCCAGCGTCGTTGGGACGGGGTCCTTGCCCTTCGGGCGCGGGCCGGTCGGGCGATACTTGCCCGACGGCTTGTTCGACCAGGCGTAGACACGCTTTACCCGGCCGATCGCCCCATCACGGATCAACTGGACTGCCGTGCGATAGCTGATCGACGAGTTGACCTGGATGCCCATTTGCGTGGCCAGTTGGGCCTTGGCGGCCGCCTCGGTCACGCGGCGCGCCTCGTACACGTCGTGCGTCATCGGCTTCTGGACGAACACGTGCTTGCCATTGT
>CAYFJO010000161.1:0-22244 GCA_964343305.1 uncultured Pirellulaceae bacterium
CGGCGCGGTGTCTTCTGAACTCGTGGCAGGTCCATTCAATGCCTGGATCGGAGCCGCCCAGTTTCCGGCAAGAGGCGTATCGTTTGTGGTGCCGAAGAAGAACGCCTGGTCACCACCACCGAACAATCCGTCTGCATTCGAATCGAGGAAGAACCTTCCCTGCGATGAACGGAAAAGCCCAACGTCGTCGATCCCGTCACCGTTCCAGTCGCCGATGATCGGCGTGTCCGTTGTGGCACCCATGGCCACCACGGAATCGACTGTGCCATTTCGGCCAACGTCTTTATAGAACCGCGCATTGGAACCACGACGCACGCCTGTATCGTCATCGCCATCGCCGTCCCAGTCGCCCACGATGGGCATGTCGGTGGACGCGCCGAACGTGACTGTCTCGTCAACCGTGCCGTTCCGGTCGATGTCCAAATGGAACGTAGCCGTTGTGGGGCGGAATACGCCCGTATCGCTCACCCCATCGCCGTCCCAGTCGCCCACGATCGGAATGTCGCCCGTGGCACCAAATCCATAAACCTGGTCTCCAGCATCAAAAAGATGGTTGCCGTTGATATCCAATATGAACATGCTCGTACTGGTCCGATAAACGCCGAATTCGTCAAAACCATCACCATTCCAATCGCCGATCACTGGAATGTCGTCCGTCGCCCCAAACGCCGTCAGTGCATCGCCACCCGTCGTACCATCCCATGCTTCGTTTCCATTAACGTCTTCATAAAATCGTGCGGTTCGCCAAACCCCGATCGAATCCGTACCGGCCCGAAAACTGACCACGTGATCTTCCACTTCGCCACCCTCGGCATCGGCTGCCGCTCCGATTGCCGTGAGACCACCATTGCGGCTCACCCGGATGCGAGCAACCGTTGGATTGGTCGTTGCCGTGCCCGGAACGGCGAAGGAAAAACCTACTGTGTTGCCCGCGGCGACGAGTTGCTTATCGATGATCTTTTCACCTGTGTCCACAAAGTCGCCATCGCCATTGAAGTCGATCCAGGCATCGACTCGTCCGTCTTCACCAGTGACGGTGACGCTGGCCGTCGCATTTTGGCCGAGGAAGAGACTGGCAAATGTCACTCCGTCTTCGTCGTCGGTGCCATCCGTATCATCGCCGTTGACCATTGCGCTGGGTTGCCCGTCTACTTCGGGATCGACACCCGTGCCCAATCGTGGTCCGCCAATCGTGTGCCGTGGTCCGCCATTGGCTGCCAGCGTCTGATAGTCCCCGGTCGCTGTGCCCGCGGAAAGGTCGGGGGCATCACCGAAATCGTATCCGGCGATCGTGACTTGGTAGTCTTCCACTTCACCGCCTTCGGCATCGGGGGCCGCGCCGTTGGGCCCAAGCCCACCGCTACGGCTGACACGGAAACGAGCGAACGTTGTGCCGTCCAGAGCCGAACCAGGAACATTGAACGTCAACGTACTCGTCGTGCTTGCGCCGACCGACACACTGTCGACAATCTTTTCACCCGGATCCGAAAAATCGCCGTTTTGGTTGAAATCGATCCAGCCATCAACCGTTCCGCTTTCCACCGCGACGGTGACGTCCACCGACGACGAATTGCCCGCCACCATGCTGACAAAGGAAACGCCGTTTTCATCATCCGTTCCAGCGGAATCATCACCGTTTGCCGTGGCATCCGGCTGGCCGTCGGCATCCTGATCGACCTGGGTACCAAGACGAGGTCCACCGGTGGTGTGACGCGGGCCGCCGTTCGCTGACAACGTTTGGTAGTCACCCGTGCCAATTCCTGCGGAGGTATCCGGAGCGTCGCCGAAGTCGAAACCGACAATCGTGACTTCATAGTCTTCCACTTCACCGTCGTTGGCGAATCCATTTGGTCCGGCAACTCCGGTCGAACTGACGCGGAACCGCGCAAAGGTCGAACCCAACAAGGCGGTCACCGGAATGGGTACACTCAAATTCTGCGTGGCTCCCAATGCGACCGGGACACTGGCGACAACTTGTTCGATGGCTTCGAAATTGCCGTTTTGATTGAAGTCGATCCATCCATCCACGACTCCGGCCACGCTTTGCACGGTGACGCCGATCGTGCCCGTTTGGCCGGCAATCAGATTATTAAACGTCACTCCGTCATCGTCGTTCGTACCGTCGGTGTCATCCCCATCGGCCGCTGAAGTTGGTTGGCCGTCCGCGTCCAGATCAACCAGGCTACCCAAAGTCGGCCCGCCTAGGATGTGTCGTGGCCCATCGTTTGCAACCGTCGTGTCGTAATCGCCAGAACTATTGCCAGCAGTCACATCCGGAGCGTCACCAAAATCTAAGCCTCCAAGCATCACTTGATAATCTTCGACTTCGCCACCTGTCGAGTCTGGGGCGTTGCCTGTGGATGGCAAGTTGCCCGTGCGGCTGACCCGCACTCGCGCAAATGTTGTACCCACCATCGCCGTGCCAGGAACGTTGAACAGTATCGAGCGGGTTGTCCCCGAACTGACCAATTGATTCGTCGCAATCTGTTCGCCCGTGTCCAGGAAATCTCCATCGTGGTTAAAGTCCATCCAGGCATCGATGCGTCCGTTTTCATTGACGACGGTCGCATCCAAGGTGGCAACCTGTCCAATCAACAGGCCGTTGAACGCCACACCATCGTCATCCGCACCTTCGCCCGTGGCCGAAGCATTTTGCTGGCCGTCTGCCTCTTGATCGATCGCCGCGCCTAATTGGGGCCCGCCAATGGTGTGACGTGGCCCGCTGTTGGCAGTCTGGGTTCGGTAGTCGCCCGTTGAAGTGCCTGCGGAAGTGTCAGGAGCGTCGCCAAAGTCGTAGCCGCGAATTGTGACTTGGTAATCTTCCACTTCGCCGTCACTGGCCGGGCCGTCGGGACCAAGACCGCCACTCGTGCTAACACGCACACGGGCATACGTCGTTCCTCGGTTCGCCGTGACAGGTACCACATAGTTGAACTGCGGCGTTGTTCCCAACAGAACCGATTGATTATCGACAATCTTTTCCGCCGCCTCGAAATTGCCGTTCTGGTTAAAGTCGATCCAGGCATCGACGCGACCATCGGCAACTTCAACGTTGACATCGACCGTACCGGGTAGGCCGCCGAACAAAGCACTATTGAAGGCCACGCCGTCTTCGTCATCCGATGAGTCGATGTCGTCACCGTCTGCGGCAATAGATTGCAGACCGTCCAATTCCGTGTCTAGCAGTGTTCCCAGACGTGGCCCAGTGGCGACAAAGATGTGAGCGGGGCCATTGTTCGCCAGGAGTGTGCTGTAATCGTTTGCGACTTGCCCGGCGGTCGTGTCTGGTGCATCGCCGAAGTCGAGCGAGTTGATGTTCAACACGTAGTCTTCCACTTCGCCGTCCGCGGCAAACCCGGCCGGAGACAATCCACCCGCGCTGCTCACCCGCACGCGTGCGACAAGACTGGTAGCCGAAGCGGGGATACTGAAATTAAACACCTGCGAATTCCCCGCAGTAATCGGAACACCGCTGATAATACGTTCGGTGGAGCCAACCGAGTCATCGAAGAGCCCGTCTTCGTTGAAGTCGATCCAGGCGTCAACACTGCCATTCGCGCCGTTGACCGAGACCGTCGCCGTCCCCGCTTGTCCGGCGAAAAGGTTGTCAAACACGACGCCATCTTCATCGTCGCTTCCATCGCCGTCGTCGCCTGTTGCCGTCGCATTGGGCTGGCCGTTTAAGTCCAAATCCACGGTTGCTGGACCAAGTCTAGGTCCGCCAATCACATGACGGGGTCCGTTGTTGGTGAGCAAAGTGTTGTAATCGCCGGCGCCGTTGCCCGCCGACGTGTCCGGTGCATCGCCAAAATCAAGCGAAGCGACCGTGACTTGATAGTCTTCCACTTCGCCACCCTCGGAATCGGGCGCCGGCCCGTTGGCCGCCAATCCGCCAGAACGGCTTACACGAACGCGGGCAAACGTGGCTCCCGTCAGGGCGGTGCCAGGCACGGTGAACGAAAACGTATCTGTATCACCAACATTGACGAGTTGATTCGTAACGATTTGTTCCTGTGGGTCTAAGAAATCACCGTCTTGATTAAAGTCGATCCACGCATCCACGCGGCCGCTCTCGTCAGTGACCGTAATGTCGGTTGTGGTCAGTTGGCCGACATAGAACGATCCGAATGTCACGCCATCGTCATCCGCCCCGTCGCCGCTGGCCGTGCCATCTTGTTGGCCGTCGGCTTCATGATCCACGCTATTACCTAAACGGGGACCATCCAAAGCGTGGCGCGGACCGCTATTGGCATTCAACGTTTGGTAATCACCGTTGCCCATGCCGGCGGATATATCGGGAGCGTCGCCAAAATCGTAGCCGCCAATAGCAACGGTGTAGTCTTCGACTTCGCCATCGCTGGCTTCGCCCAAGGGAGTCAACCCACCTGCTGAGCTGACCCGCACACGCGCATAAGTTAACCCCAACGGGGCCGCCGCGGGAACGGCAACGTTGAACTGTACCGTCATTCCTGAATTGACTAGTTGATTGGTCACAACCTGTTCACCCGGATCGCTCAAGTCACCGTTGCGGTTAAAGTCGATCCATGCGTCCACCCGGCCGTCTGCATTTTGCACGTTGACATCGATCGTGCCTGTTTGGCCGGCAAACAGGCCACTGAACGTAACACCGTCTTCGTCGTCATTGCCATCTCCGTCGTCGCCCAACGCTGTCGCGAGTGGCTGGCCGTCCGTTTCCAAGTCAACACTGGCTCCCAGCCGAGGTCCGCCGATCAAGTGTCGCGGGCCGTTGTTGGCCAGCAACGTTTCCAAGTCGCCCGCGTTGGTGCCTGAGGCAACATCGGGAGCGTCACCAAAATCCAAGCCCTCCAGGGCCACTCCATAATCTTCAACCTCCCCGTCGCTGGCCATGCCGATCGGTCCCAAACCGCCCACAGTGCTCACGCGCACTCGTGCGAAAGAATTCCCGACGGAAATGGTCGTGGGAACCGTAAAGTTGAATTGTTGCGTGACGCCGGCACTGACCGATTGATTGTTGATGACCCGTTCGGAGGCCGCAAACACACCGTCGCGATTGAAATCGATCCAGGCATCCACACGGCCATCCGCGTTGGTAACTGTGACATCGATAGTCGCTGGTTGTCCCGCCACAATGCTACTAATCGTGACACCGTCTTCGTCATTGCCGCCGTTGGTATCGTCGCCCGTCGCGTCCGTTGACTGGAAGGCATCCGGATCAATGTCGATCAGACTTCCAAGCAGCGGACCGCCTACGATGTGGGATGGCCCGCTGCTGGCACTCAGCGTGTCGTAATCGCCCGTGGAGTTCTTTCCAGGCCCGTTGTTTGAATCCGGCGCGTCGCCGAAATCCAACCCGCGAATCGTTACCTGATAATCTTCAACTTCGCCACCTTCCGCGTCTGAGGCTGCACCTTTTGGCAGCAAGCTACCGGTGCGGCTGACTCTGAAGCGAGCAAACGTAGTACCGACCAGCGCGGTGCCGGGTACGGTGAAGTTCACTACATCTGTGTCGCCGTTGTTGACTGCCTCACTGGCGACCCGTTCGGTGACGTTGTCAAAAACTCCGTTTTGATTGAAGTCGATCCAGCCGTCAACGTGGCCGCTCTCGCCATTGACCGTGACGCTCAACATGGACGGCTGGCCAACCAAGAGCGTATCAAAGGTCACACCGTCTTCGTCATCATTGTTGGTAGAATCATCGTCGTCTGCCGCGGCACTTGGCTGACCATCAGCCTCTTGGTCCGCCAACGTTCCCAGCCGGGGACCGCCGATTGTGTGACGCGGTCCGCCACTGGCCGACAGCGTTTCGTAGTCGCCAGAGCCTGTTCCCGGACCGCTATCCGGAGCGTCGCCGAAGTCCCAGCCGGCAATGGTAACTTGGTAATCTTCAACTTCGCCGTTGGCAGCGAGACCAACGGGACCTAGATTACCGGCACTGCTAACACGAACACGGGCAAACGTCGCGCCTAACGTTGCTAATTCAGGTATCGCGAAGTTGAATTGGGGAGTCGTGCCAGCCAATACCGATTTGTTATCGACAATCTTTTCCGACGATTCAAAAACGCCGTTCTGATTGAAATCGATCCAACCATCCACTTGACCATTGTCGACTTCCACGTTGACATCGATTGTCCCTTGTTGGCCGGCGACAAGGCTTCCAAACGTCACGCCATCCTCGTCGTTTGTCCCGCCTGTGTCGTCGCCTGTGGCTCCAGCATTAGCCAAAGCGTCCACTTCGTCATCCAACAACGTTCCCAGGCGCGGACCTGTCAAGTTGATGGTATGTCGCGGTCCATCGTTGGCGAGCAAAGTGCTGTAATCGTTGGCGGCTTGCGCGGAGGTGATATCAGGCGCGTCGCCATAGTCGAGCCGGTCAAAGTTCAAGAGGTAATCTTCAACTTCGCCATTGTTGGCCAGCCCAATTGGCGGCAAGCCACCACTGCTACTGACTCGGACGCGTGCGATCGCAGTCGTGGCCGTGGCGGGAATGTTAAAATCAAAATTGCCAGGCGACCCAGGGCTGACGGAACGTGAAGTGACAATGCGTTCGGTCGATGCACCGGAGTTGTCAAACACTCCGTCTTGGTTGAAGTCGATCCAAGCATCCACAAGTCCTGAAGTACCAGTGACCGTGACGGTGGCGGTACCAGATTGACCAACAAACAGGTTGCTAAACACGACGCCGTCATCATCATCCGTTCCATCTAGATCATCGCCATCGGCATTCCCACTTTGTTGGCCATTCGCCTCGAAATCCACCAACGCTCCTAACACCGGCCCACCTAGAACGTGGCGTGCACCATTATTGGCTAGGAGCGTGTCGTAATCGCCTGTACCTTGACCGGAACTGATGTCAGGAGCATCGCCAAAGTCGACGGCTTGAATCGTCAATTGATAATCTTCCACTTCGCCACCATCGGCATCTTGCGCAACGCCAGTTGCCGCAAGTCCACCATTGCGACTGACACGCAGTCGGGCATACGTCGTTCCCGCGTTGGATGTGATCGGCACGTTGATCGGAAGTGTGTCCGTGCTGCCCATCGTCACCAGTACGTTGTCAATCACCTTTTCGCCAGGATCCGCGAAACTGCCGTTGTGATTGAAGTCGATCCACGCGTCCACGCGTCCGTTTTCGCCCGTGACGGTTACCTCGGCCGATCCCGCTTGGCCGACAAACAACGCCCCAAACGTCACACCGTCTTCATCATTCGTGCCGTCAGAATCGTCACCAGACGCCGCCGCGTTGGGTTGGCCGTCACTGTCCGAGTCGACCAAACTTCCCAGTCGCGGGCCGGCAATGGTGTGCCTTGGACCGCTGTCGGCCAGCAAGGTTTCGTAGTTCCCAGTGCCAGTTCCCGCGCCGGTATCGGGAGCATCGCCAAAGTCGTAACCCACAATGGTCACTTCGTAATCTTCGATTTCGCCATCACTGGCAAACCCGTTCGGCGCCAAGTTGCCCGCCGTGCTTACGCGGAACCGCGCAAAGGTTGTACCGACTAACGCACCAGCGGGAATGGGGAAGTTGAAGCCAACTGTAGTGCCGACTCCCACCGGTAGATTGTTGATGATCTTCTCGCTGAGTTCGAAAATGCCGTTCTGATTGAAGTCAACCCAAGCGTCCACTCGGCCACTCGCTCCCTGGACGTTCACATTGGCCGTCGCAGACTGGCCGGCAACCAATGCGGTTGCGAACGTCACACCATCTTCGTCATTCGTGTTGCTGCCATCGTCGCCTGTTGCAGTGGCGTTGGGCAGCGCGTCCAATTCGGCGTCAATGGTCGGACCCAGTGTGGGAGCACCGGGGACAATCAAGTGTTGTGGTCCGTTGTTGGCCAACAGTGTGTCGTAATCACCCGTGCCTTGACCGCCACTTGTGTCTGGTGCATCGCCAAAGTCGGCGGAACGAATAGTAACTTCGTAATCTTCGACTTCGCCGTTGTCGGCAAAGCCGTCCGGCCCAAGACCAGATGTTGTACTAACCCGAATGCGTGCGAACGTATCGTCCACATTTGCCGTACCGGGCACTGCAAAGTTGATGGTCGCCGGCGTCCCCACGGTCAAGGACGCGTCTGTGATAATCTGTTCGCCTGCAGCAAACACGCCATCACGATTGAAATCGATCCAGCCGTTGACAAACCCCGCGGCGCCGTTGACGGCCACGGTCGCCGAGGACTGTTGACCGACAATCAGATTTCCAAATGAGACGCCGTCATCATCGTTTGTGCCATCGGTATCATCGCCAGTAGCGTCGGAGTTTTGTTGACCATCTGATTCACCGTCGACAAGCGTGCCCAAGAGCGGCCCAGTGGCGATATGTCGCGGACCGCCATTGGCTTCTTGCGTGTTGTAATCGCCTGTGCCGACACCACCACTGGTATCCGGCGCATCGCCGAAATCCAGCGCGGCGATGTTAACTTGATAGTCCTCAACCTCGCCGCCTTCCGAATTGAGTGCCGCGCCGTTGGGCCCTAAACCGCCCGTTCGACTCACACGAAACCGCGCGATGGTTCTTCCCAGTGTGGCGGTTGCCGGGACATTGATCGAGAAGTTTTTAGTGTTCCCGTTCATCACTGGTTGATTGGTGATGATCTGTTCGCCTGGATCGGTAAAGACGCCGTTTTGATTGAAGTCGATCCAAGCATCCACCTGACCGTTTTCGCCCGTCACCGTAACATCGGCCGACGAGGTGCGACCAATCAGCAGGGGATTGAACGAGACGCCATCTTCATCACTCGAATTGTCCAAATCGTCGCCGGTGGCCAACAAGGATTGGAGACCGTCCGCTTCACTATCTGCCAGCGCGCCCAATCGCGGGCCCGAGATGTTATGGCGCGGACCACCATTGACAAAGAAGGTTTGATAGTCGCCGGCCCCCGTGCCGTTGGAAATGTCCGGGGCATCGCCGAAGTCAAACGCACCAAATTCCACCGCGTAGTCTTCCACTTCACCGTCGGTGTACAACCCAGTTGGCCCCGGATCACCGGCTCTTGTGGTTAAGCGGAAACGCGCAAACGTGCTGCTCACACCGCCAGGAACGATGGGGAAGGTCAGTTGCACGGTTGCCCCATTGGTTCCATTGGGCACGGTCAAAACATTGCTGCGTTCGGTCCCGTTGCTGAACGTTCCGCTGCGATCGTAATCAATCCATCCCGTCAGAATGGCATCCAGTCCCGTGTTATTGGTCACGGTGACGTTGACAACTGGGATGGTATTGGGAACGAGGAACAAATCATTGAGCGGATCGTTGACACCGTCTTCATCATCGGGAACCCGTGCCACGTCGTCGCCGTCTGCGGCGGCACTTTCCTGCCCGTCACTTTCCGCATCGATGGCCGGCCCCATGAAGATTCTTTGGTCAATCAAGTGCCGGGGTCCGTTATCGGCTGCCCTTGTCTGATAGTTCCCGGTTGCCACGCCATTGGATGGGTCTGGCGCGTCGCCGAAATCGATATTGGGGGTGAGATTCACGATGTATACCGCGCCACGATTGCTGCCACCGGTGTCGTCCTTATTCGCTCCCACCGCCAAATCCATCCGGCCGTCACCGTTCACGTCGCCCAGTGCGGTCACCGAGACACCAAAACTGTCTTCGTCCGTCAGTGTACCGAACTCGCGCGAACTGTCCGCGATCTTATACGTGGTGGTGACTGCTCCATTGGCGTCAAGCAACAACATGTGTAGTGCACCACGGTCCGTGCCGCCTGTATCATCTCCAACCGCACCGACGGCGAGATCGGGAAAGCCATCGGCGTTCAAGTCGCCGGCAGAACTGAGTGAAGAGCCAAAGGCGTCGCCATCGACCAACGCGCCCAATCCACCTGTCGTGTCGGCGATTTTTTGCACCACCGGGTTGACCATTCCATTGGCATCGAGGGACAGGATATACACGGCGCCACGGTTGCTGCCGCTGGTACCATCATCACCCGCAGCGCCGACGGCCAATTCAGAATTACCATCCGCATTCAAATCACCGAGATCGGCCAGAGCACTGCCGAAACGATCGCCGTTCGCCAAGGTATTGGACGCCAATCCGCCGACCCCGTCGGCAATCTTCTGGGTTGCTTTGACCGTGCCGTCAGTATTCATAAACAAAACATACACGGCACCACGATCAGCACCGTCACCCGTGGCGCTAACAACGACTTCCTGTACACCATCTCCATCCAAATCGCCAATGGTGGTAATGGCGGATCCGAATCCATCGCTGTCATCCAGCGCACCCATTCCGCCAGTGTTGTGGGCGATCAACTGCGACGACTTCACGGTACCGTCCGCATTTAACGACAGCACATGCACCGCACCGCGATCCGTTCCGCCGGTGTCGTCGCCGATTGCCCCGACGGCAATGTCTGTGAGACCATCGTTGTCCAACTTGCCGAGCGACGCCACCGAGACACCAAATTGATCACCATTGTCCAACACGGGGCCCAAGCCGCCCTGGTTATTGGAGATCGTTTGTACGGAGTTGACGGTTTCATCGGAATTCAACAAGAGTACGTGGACCGCTCCACGATCTGTGCCGCTGGTGTCGTCGCCCGGCGCCCCTACGACGATGTCGTTACCAAGTAATCCGTCCAAGTTGCCAACCGGGGCAACCGCGGCGCCGAACATGTCTTCGTCCACCAGCGTGCCCATGCCCCCCGTTGAGTCAGCGATCTTGGTCGTTGCGGTAACCGAAACATCCGTGGAAGCAGTGATGTGAACCTGGTAATCTTCCACTTCGCCGTCCATCGCCGCACCGGTCGGAAGCAGCGCGGCTGGGTCAGTGCTAATGCGGAATCGGGCATAGGTTGTGCCCCCGCATTCAATGCTGCCGCAAAGCAGTGGGATAGTGGGAAACGTCAGCGTAAAGACCTGATCGTTCGTGTTGTTGGGGATGACCATCCGCACTTCTTCATCCGTCGTTTCAAATTGACCATTCCTGTCGTAATCGATCCAACCAATCAAAGTCGCGGGACCGCCAGTGTTGTTAGTAGCCCGCACACGAACTTGCGGCTGAGTATTCGTGGTGAATCGCAAATCGGTGAAAGGATCGACAATACCATCTTCGTCATTCGGCACGGCATGATGCGTATCGTCGCCATCAGCCGCCAGGTTGGCGATCGGGTCAGTCTGTCCATCGATCGCCGCCCCGAGGAAGATGCGAGGATCAATGTCGTGACTTGGTCCGTTGTTGGCAGTGCGTGTGGAGTAGTTGTTCGTTCCCGTAAGATTGTTGGGATCTGGCGCGTCTCCAAAGTCGACGGCGGGCGTGAGATTCAACACGTACACCGCGCCCCGATCTGTGCCGTTGGTGTCATCGTCGCTAGCACCAACAGCCAGGTCGAGCACATCATCACCGTCGAGGTCACCCAGCACAGCAATGGACGAACCGAAATGGTCAGCGACGTCGAGCGTGCCAGCCGGCAAACCACCCAATCCGTCGGCAATGATTCGCGACCCTTTGACCGTTCCGTTCGAGTTCATGAACAATGTACGGACCGCACCTCCAGCGCCTGTGTCGATGAATGAGCCAACCGCGACATCCAACACACTATCGCCATCCAAATCGCCCACGCCCACCGCCGACGCGCCAAACTCTCCGCCGTCGGGAAGGGCAATGCCATCAGACCCGTTGGCGATTTTGGTCACGGTATTCACCACACCGCCTGAATTCATCAGCAAGACGTACGCCGCACCACGGTCTGAATCGTCGCCCGTCGCGCCAACGATGACATCGTTCACCGAGTCGGTATTCAAGTCACCAATCAGCCCGATGGACGAACCGAAGCGGTCGCCGTCGCTCAGCGTATTTGCAGCCAGCCCACTGCCGTCAGCAATCGTCGTAAGAATGCTATTGACGCTGCCATCACCGAGCAATGAAAGCACATAGACGGCCCCTCGGTCCGTTCCACCTGTGTCGTCGCCGGGGGCGCCTACCAATACGTCGGTGATTCCGTCGCCGTTGACATCGCCGACTGCTCGCGCGGCGCTGCCAAACTGGTCCTCGTTACCGAGCGTCCCGCCGGGCAATCCGCCCATGCCTTCCGCGATCTTTGTGAAACTACCAATCGTTCCGTTGGATTGCATGAACAGGACATAACCGGCACCAAGATTGCTGGTTCCACCTGTGTCGTCACCATTCGCTCCAACGAAAACCTCGGTAACTCCATCACCGTCCAAGTCACCGAGCGAAGTCACTGAGCTGCCAAAGCCGTCGCCATCGGCCAAAGTCGCCGCGGCTAATCCTCCGACACCATCGGCGATTTGAGTGACGGTTTTGACTGTGCCGTTGGTGTTCATGTTCAGCACAAAGACCGCACCCCGGTCCGTGCCGCCCGTGTCGTCACCGGGAACACCAGCAATTAGATCAATCACACCATCGGTGTCCAAATCGCCAATGGGCGTCAACGCCCAACCAAAGTTGTCGTCATCGAGAAACGTATCGGAACTGATGACGCCTTGTCCGTCGGCGATGATCGTGGGCGGATCGTCCACCGTTCCGTCACTGGGCTCGCGGCTGGTGACCGTCACCACATGGTCTTCAACTTCGCCGTTTGTGGCTGGACCGAAGGAGTCGGCTGCATTTGGATCGGTGCTGAAACGGAAACGGGCGTACGTTTGCGCCACACCACTGGGAACGGAAGGAAATGCAAGTGTCGCAATACCACTTGTTGTTCCGTCGGGAACCGCTTGTTGAGCACGTTCGGTGGCGTTGTCAAACACGCCGTCGGCGTTGTAATCAATCCAGCCATAAACGGTTGCCTCGACTCCCGTTGTGTTGGTCACTCGAACGCGAATGTTGGGTTGTGTGCCCGCGACAAGTTGAAGGTCCGCCGCGGGATCGACTAGCCCGTCTTCGTCGTCCGCAGGCGCATGGTGCTGATCGTCACCATCGGCGTTGACATTCGGAGTCGCCTCCGACTGGCCATCAACGCTGGAGCCCATAAAAATACGGTAATCAATCGCGTGTGTAGGCCCAACATCCGTGGTCAATGTTCTGTAATTGTTCGTTCCCGTTCCAAATGCCGGATCGGGCGCATCACCGAAATCGATTGCTGGCGTGAGGTTCAAGATGTAAATCGCACCTGCGTCATCGCCACCATCGGCATCGCCAACCGCACCCACAATCAGATCCTTGACACCATCGCCATCCAGATCGGTGAATGCACTGACGTCCGAGCCGAAGAAGTCGTCATTGTTAAGTGTGTTAGCAGGCAATCCTCCACTGACGCCATCGGCAATCACATGCGATCTACGAATCGTACCATCCGCTTTCAATAACAACACATAGACAGCACCACGGTCTGGTCCACCTGTGTCATCATTGCTTACACCAACGGCCAAATCTTGAACGCCGTCGCCGTCGACATCATCGAGTCCGCTCAGCCCCTGGCCAAACTCGTCGTCATCCGACAGTGTGCCCAGCCCGCTTGTGCTGTCCGCGATTTTTGTCGTCGCTTTGACTGTACCGTTTGCGTTCAGTTGGAGGACATACACAGCACCTCGGTTCGGTCCGCCTGAATCATCGCCGATGGCTCCCACGGCCAGATCCCGAACACTGTCACCGTCAATATCGCCGATCCCCGCCACCGAAGCACCGAATTGATCGCTATCCATCAGGGCGCCAAATCCGCCCGTGCCGTCAGTAATAATGGTCGATGTATTAATGCTACTGTTGTTATTCAGTGAAAGAACACGAACCACTCCACGATCCACCCCGACGATGTCTTCAAATGGCGAACCGGCTGCCAATTCCAAACGGCCACTTCCGTCGAGATCTCCCAGACCCGCGAGCGAACTGCCGAATTGACCACCATCGGGAAGGGAACCGAGATTTGATGTGTTGTCCTCAAACGTCTGGCGCAATGCCACCGTGCCATTTGTGTTGAGTTCTAGAATGTAAACGGCACCCTTATCCGTACCGGTGGCATCGTCGCCAGGCGCACCAACAGCAATTTCCGGCCTGCCGTTACTGTCCGAGTCACCAACCAACGTGACGGCGGAGCCAAAACGATCTCCATCCACGAGTTGGTTATTGGGAAAGCCGCCGGTGTTGTGGGCGATTTTGACCGGCATCTTTACCGTGCCATTTGCATTCATCAGCAGCACATGGACGGCGCCACGGTCTGCGGTGGTACCCACGCCACCCGTGTCGTCGCCCGGCGCGCCAACAACAACATCCTCGATGCCGTCGTTGTCCACGTCGCCAACCACCACCACCGAGATGCCAAAGTTGTCCAGCGCCTCCAGCGTGCCAAAACCGCCTGTATTCTCCGTCACCTTCGCAGGCACTTTGTCGGGGATATCTACTGTGCCGTCACTGGCGCGATTTCGGATTAGCGCCACGTGGTCTTCGACTTCGCCGTCAACGGCTTCTCCTTTCGGGCCAAGTCCACCAATCGTGTTCAAACGAAAACGTGAGATGAGCGTTGCGTTGGTTTTGGCCGTGTCAGGAATGTCAAAGGTGATGGTGTTATTCCCGTTCGTGACAGCCACATTGGATGCGATGAGTTCCCCGCCAAGCGAAACCGGGCTGTTCGTAAATACGCCATCATCATTGAAATCAAGCCACGCGTTGAGCAGCGCCCCTGCGGGCGCGTGTCGGACATCGACCGTCGCAGTTGCATTCCGTTGCCCAACAAAAAGGTTTGAAAACGCTACGCCATCTTCGTCGTCGGAGAAATTGTTGTCGTCGCCATCCGCATAGGTCGTGGGACTGCCATCAAGTTCGGCATCGCGCGAGATTTCAATCGTAAGTTTGGGAGCTGGACTGGACTCGGATGATCGTACTTGCCAGTCGTTGCTGTTGTTGTTCAGAATCAGCCAGCCATAGTTGACGGCTCCGTCCGCCCAACTTTGCACGGTGCTGACCAATCCCGCACTAGAAATCGTGACGGTTGCGGTAGTGTTTCCAGCGATGGTAGCGTCGGAGGTGAATCTCGCCTCGACATTGTTTGTTTGCACGCCAGCGACAAGCGAATTGTATGTTGCGTTTTCGTCCCACTCCGACAACATCCGATGAAACGAAATGGTCGACGCTATTGCACTGGTGTTGGATACATTCAGTGTCAGCGTCGCATTTGTAATCGTATAGCCCAACGGAATCTGATTGGGGCCTTCGCCAAAGAGATTGTTGAACTTTATCAACCCTTGGGTGGTTGGGCTGCTATCCACTTGAATCGTTGTGTCAGTTCCAAAGGAAGTGTCCGCGCTGCTGGATCGGACAAAGGTATCGTCGGTCGATGTGTACCCGTTGAGGCCGTCCTGGAATTCAAAAGCCGCAAAACCACCCCTGGTGGCACCCAGGGTCGGCCCCGTTGTGTCGTGCCGGGCGCCATCACTCCCCAATAACGTACCAAAAGAATTCGGCGCATCCCCAAAATCAAAGGGACCAAGATTCACCCAAACAATGTCGTTTCCAGTGTCCGCCGCATAAACATCCAAGTCGCCGTCGCGATCAATGTCGCCCATGGCAACTCCGAAAGTGTCTCTGCTTCCTAGAGCGCGTCCGCTGTCGCTGAATTGACCTTCTGTGCCAGCTTGAACTCCCCCTTGATTGATCCACAATCGATTCGGTCTGTTCGAGCCGGTATTCCCTACGAACGCGTCAATATCCCCGTCGGCATCCACGTCGCCCAGCGCTACTCCCTGGCTGGTGGAATTTCCCAACAATTGAAACGATGGGTTGAATACACCTGGCGTGCTTCCTTGGAAACCGCCTTGGTTTACCAGCACACGATTGCGGTTGTTGGTTGCCGCAAACGCGTCCAAGTCGCTGTCGCCGTCCAAATCCGCTAACTCGATGGCGTTTCCACCTATGAGGGTTGTCGTGCCAGGTGAGAAGTTGCCCGAACCATCATTCATCCAGACTCGCGTTCCAGAGGACCGGATGACGATGGCATCGACGTCACCATCGTCGTCCACATCCCCCATCGCCACATCGTTATTGTTCGTGTCGGTGGTGAGGGTTGATGTCAGTGTAAAGGTGCCCTCCGCACCCATCTGGGCACGTCCTTCGTTGCGGTAGACGCGAATGTCCGTCGAAGTAACAAAGAATGCATCCAGGTCACCATCGCTGTCGAAATCGGATAAGGCAATGCCACGGCTTTGCGCTTGCGAAAGCGGCATGTTGTTGTCGAGAAAAGATCCTGGCGTTCCCCCTTGTGCTCCACCCTGGTTGATGTAAACGCGATCACGTGCGAGGAAACCCGCTCCCTGATTCGCGAAGACAGCGTCCAAATCCCCGTCGCCATCCACATCCCCTACGGCCACATCGTTACTTTCATAAGAACCTAACGACTGGGAAAAAGCAAAAGTTCCGTCGCCCTGATTCTCCAAAACCCGATTGGAAGTCAGCGAGTTGGCCACGATCGCATCCACGTCGCCATCACCGTCAAAATCGCCCATCGCCGCCGCTGTGGCATTTGAAACATTGGGCAACTGGCCAGAGTCACCAAAAGATCCAGCACCCTTTGGCTGCTTGATAACGAGCGTATGATCTTCCACTTCGCCGTCCAGCGCAAGGCCCCGAGGTCCAAGCCCGCCAGCATCGCTCAATCGAAACCGTGCAATCAGTGTCTCGCCACTGACAGCATCATGCGGCACGTTGTAGCGAAGAAGGTTATCTCCGTTGACAACCGGCAAACTGGAGGCAATCTGCTCCCGAGCTTCATTGAACGTTCCATCGTTGTTGAAGTCGATCCAAGCATCCAACAAAGGCGCTCCTGTCGTGGCCACGTTGACTGTGACTTCGGCATTGACTTGCCCCACCACGGCATCGCCAAACGTAACACCGTCTTCGTCGTCCATGTCCAAATTGTCATCCCCGTTGGCCGTGGCGCTTGGTTGTGCGACTTCGAAGTCGCGCGTGGGACCAATGGTTGAACCAAAAATATCGTGTCGTGCACCGTTGTTCGCCAGGGAGGTGCCGTACGTATCCGGTGCGTCACCGAAATCGAAGTTCCCGCCAAACCCAATGCCTCGCCAGATGCGGTTCACGTCATTGGTGTTGGCAATAAAGATGTCAAGGTCTCCGTCACCATTCAGGTCTCCGAAGGCGGCTGCGACACTATTGTATTCGCCCATCAGCACGCCACTATCTGTAAACGAACCGCTGCCGTTGTTCAGAAAAATCTGGTTTGGGTTAAGGGCATCGTTGACAAAAAACGCATCGAGATCCGTGTCGCTGTCCACGTCGATCAAGATGACTCCTCGTGATTCAGGATTGCCGAACGCTTGGCCCACGTTTTGCGTAAACGTTCCCGTGCCGTCATTTAACCACACCGCATCGTCTTCAAAATCGTTCGCCACCACGGCGTCCAAATCGCCGTCGTTGTCAATGTCGCCCAAAGCAGCTTGCGTGCTTTCGGAGGTCGGGAAGACTTGCCCCGTGTCGGTGAAATTCCCTTGGCCGTCATTCAACCAAACTTTGTTGCGGCCGACATTGGAAACAAACTGGTCCAAGTCACCGTCTCCATCCAAGTCCGCAAGGGCAATGTTCTGACTTTCCGAATCACCCAATGACTGGCCGCTATCGACAAACGTGCCAATCACACCAAGCTGAAAACCGCCCTGATTGATCCACACCCGATTGCCTTGCTGGTCGTCATTGGAAACGACGGCATCGAGATCACCATCGCCGTCCACATCGCCAAGGGCCACGCTCCGGCTTGAATCGGCACGCAACAACTGTCCGCTATCCGTGAAACTCGCCGAGCCGTCGTTTAACCAAATCCGATTGGGCTGGTTGAGGTTGACAACAAACGCGTCTAAGTCGCCATCTTTGTCGAAATCGCCAAGTGCAACGCCTTGACTGTTTGAACTGCCGACAGGAATGCTGGTTGGAAAACGGGACTGGCCATCGTTGAGCCACACTCGATTCGGCAGCGTCGAACCGTTGACAACAAAGGCATCTAAGTCTCCATCGCCGTCCAAGTCACCCAGGTCAACATCATTGCTAAAGAAGCTTCCTGTCGTCGTTGAGAATTCGGTGTAAGTACCTGTCGTCCCCGCTAAAGACAACGTCACTTGATAGTCTTCGACTTCGCCGTCGAACGCGGGTCCGTGTGGCCCTAGTCCTCCAGCGGTGCTCAATCGAAACCTGGCGTTTAGCGCCGTACCGCTCACCGCGTCCGTCGCGGGAAAGTAATTGATCGTGTTGTCACCATTGATGACAACCTGATTAGCGATAATCTGTTCGCCATCACCGTCGAACGACCCGTCCTTGTTGAAGTCGATCCAGGCGTCCACAAAGGTCGTAGTCACCACACCCTGAACGTTGACCGTTACCTCCGCATTGACTTGGCCCACCGTGACCGAGGCAAACGTCACTCCGTCTTCATCGTCACTACCAGCAGTGTCATCGCCGTCGGCCCCCGGAGACGGAGCACCATCCACTTCCGAGTCGCGGGTCGGACCTAGCATGGGGCCGATCCCAACGTGCCTCGCCCCATTGGCATTTTGAGTGGTGTGGTAAGTGTCGGCGGCGTCACCAAAATCCACCGTGCTCTGGTTGTACCAGATCACATTTCCTTCACCTCGATTGACCACAAAGGCATCGAAGTCATCGTCGCCGTCCAAGTCGCCCAGCGCGACGAAATTACTGTCCGCGACTCCCAGCACTTGGGTGCTGTCATCAAAGGTTCCGCCCCGATTCAGCCAGACCCGATTTCCTTGACCAAAGTTAGCGACAAAGAAATCCAGGTCGCCGTCGCCGTCTAGATCTTCGACCTGAATCATTTCGCTGTTGAAGGAACCAAAGGCCTGGCCGCTGTCAACGAAAACACCCGCCGTGCCTCCCTGTGCTCCACCTTGATTGATCCAAAGCCGATCGGCTTGGCCAAAATTCGCGACAAATGCATCTTCGTCGCCGTCCCCGTCAACGTCCCTTGTCGCCACCCCTTCGCTGCTGGATGCTCCAAGGAATTGGCCGCTGTCGATGAACACGCCGGCCACTCCGTTCTGCGAGCCACCTTGGTTGATCCAAACCTTGTTGTCCTGGTTGTTTGTATTCGTCACAAACGCGTCGAAGTCGCCGTCGCCATCCACATCGGTCATCGCAACATCTGTGCTTTGTGAACTACCAAGATCTTGGTTGCTGTCCACAAACACACCTTTGGTTCCGCCTTGAAGCCCACCCTGGTTGATCCACACGCGGTTGCCGTTGACATTGGCAATGAATGCATCGAGGTCGCCATCAGCGTCCAAGTCCACCAGGCCAACGTTGTCGCTGGAATCCGCTCCCAAAACTTGGCCGCTGTCGGCAAACACGCCATTGCCATTGTTGAGATAGATTCGATTTGGTTGGTTATTGAAATTGGCCACGAACGCATCCAGGTCGCCGTCGCCGTCGACATCGCCCAGCGTCACGCCAGCACTGTCCGAATTGCCAAGTGCCTGGCCGCTGTCGCCAAATACTCCGGGTGTTCCACCCTGCGATCCACCCTGATTGATCCACACAGAGTTCGGCTGTCCCGATCCGTTTGCGATAAAGGCATCCAAGTCGGTGTCACCATCCAAATCACCGAGTGCGATCTCCAAACTTCCTAGACTTGTGATTCCATTGTTGATCCATACTTGATTGGCCTGACCCAAATCTGCAACATACGCATCTAAATCGCCATCACCGTCCAAGTCGCCAAGCGCCACCGCCTGGCTATCGGCATTGGACAACTCACGTGCGTCTGCCACAAACACACCACCTTGGTTGATCCACAGGGTGTTGGACTGACGATCCGTGTTGGCCACCAGCGCATCCAGATCGTTATCGCCATCCAAGTCGCCCAGCGCAACGCCTTGGCTAGATGAGCTGCCGAGCGACTGGCCGCTATCCAAAAAGCCCAAAAAAGCAAAAGCAGGGGGGGGCTGTACACCTTGATTGAGATAGACCCGATTGGCTTGGCCGTCGGTATTCGACACATAGACATCCAAGTCGTTGTCACCGTCAATGTCGCCCAACGCCACGTCTTCACTCGGGCCGGTTCCCAACACGGGTCCAAAACTCTGGAAGACACCTTCCGTTCCCAATTGAAAACCACCCTGATTCATCCAAACTCGATTGCCCTGATTGTCGCCGTTGGCAACAAAAACGTCTCGGTCACCGTCGCCGTCGAAATCCCCCAGCGCGATGCCTTTACTATTAGAATTTCCATACGCCGCGCCGCCAACAAACGTGCCGCCACCCTGGTTGATCCAGATGCGATTCCCCTGGCCCGCCGTGTTCGCCACGAAAGCATCCAGGTCGTTATCACCGTCCAAGTCGGCCAGCGCCACATCTTGACTCGAACTCAATCCCAGCATTTGTCCGCTATTTGCAAAGGCCCCTTCCGTGCCGCCTTGCAATCCACCTTGATTGATCCACACCGTGTTTGGTTGGTCGTTGGTGTTGGCAACGAATGCATCCAAGTCCCCGTCGCCGTCCATGTCACCGAGCGCCACGCCTTCGCTGTCGGACATTCCCAACGCTTGTCCGGTCACTGCAAACGTGCCAGACGCTCCCCCTTGATTACCGCCTTGATTGATCCAAATGCGGTTCGCCTGTCCGTCGGTGTTGACAACGAACGCATCCAAGTCGTTATCGCCGTCCAGGTCGCCAATCTGTACATCCGCGCTGTCATTGCCCGCTGCCAACTGCGTCAGATCACTAAAGGTCGCCGTGCTTGGAGCGACAAGCAATGTACGATCTTCAAGCAGCTCGACATTGGTGCGTCGTAGTTTCTTCTGCTTCTTTTTTTGACGACCAAAGATACGTTTGAGAATCGTTGCAATGTTCATAAGCCGGCCTTATGGATTACCAAAATGAATGGACGGACCGCGAGAAAGCAATAGCGCAGAGGTGCACACAAGTTGAGGAATAAGTACCAAGATAATCCCGTCCCTTCTCCTGGCTCGTCGCGTTGTCGTTCGGGGCCAACGCAACGACTCTAATCGCGATTGTCGTGAGTTCCGACGAAAGGAATTTGCGAATGTTCCTGATTGCGTTTCCCGACAAATATTGAACGACGCGCACTTCTTTCAACTCAACGGGAAACCTTACTGAGTTGAATGACAAACCATTCGAGGGGGGGAATGAGAAGATTAATATTAATTGGTTGGATTGGCTTAGTCAAATGCCCGATGCTGTTGGCCCAACCTTGGTGCTGAGCCCACCGCCGTGCCATCCAGATCGCGGCCGGCATGCTCGCCCAATCTCTGCCAAGACAAAACCGATTTCAATGTCCCCACTGTGTGGATCCGCTCCGTTGGTCCACACGTGAGGTGTTTGCTGATCAGGTTGATCTGCTCTATAATCCATGAATTCAATTTCTCCCCTCTTTGACAACCAATACCTCCTGGATTACGGGCCACAAATTCAGCAGATTTACCGAACTTCAACTTCTTTTTGCCGGAGAAGCTCATGAACACGAAAAGCGTCGACCCCATCACGATGAGGGATGCCTGGAAACAACAACAGGGGGTTATGTGTTGGTTGCTGATCCTCATAGGTTTCATTTCGTCTCCCTTGATTACGACAAGAGCCGGCGACGAATCCACAGGCAAGGTTGCAAAATCAAACACAGATTCCAAGGACGCCAAAGGCCTGGAGCAGGCCGACGAGTATTACGAATTGCTGACGTTGTTTGTCGACACACTCGACCAGATCGACCGCAACTATGTGAAAGACGTCAGCCGCCGCGAACTGATGGAAGCCGCGATCAAAGGCATGCTGACCAAGCTTGATCAGTACTCCAACTACATCCCACCGAAAGAAGTGGAACGCTTCCGAACCAGCGTGGAAAATGAGTTTGGCGGCATCGGCATCCAAGTCTCGATTGAAAACGGATTCCTCAAAGTCATCAGCCCCATCGTTGGCTCGCCCGCGTACAAAGCCGGCCTCATCGCCGGAGATTCGATTACCAAAATCGAAGGCGAATCAACCAAAGGGATTTCGCTGGACGAAGCCGTCAAGAAGATGAAGGGCAAGGTCGGTACCAAGGTCAACATCACGGTTGTCCACCCTGACGATCCCATGCCGAAAGAAGTCGCCATCGAACGCGCGATCGTCCGTGTGCAATCGGTGATGGGCAACGAACGCAATGATGACGATTCGTGGAACTACTTTTACGACCAAGACAAGAAGATCGGCTATCTCCGCGTGTCGTCGTTCTCACGTCATACGGTCGAAGAGTTGCGAGCAGCTTTAAAGGTGTTGCGTGAAGAGAATATGAAGGGACTGATCCTTGATTTGCGTTTCAACCCAGGCGGCTTGCTCTCGTCGGCGATCGAGGTTTGCGACATGTTCATCG
>CAYFJO010000162.1:0-22148 GCA_964343305.1 uncultured Pirellulaceae bacterium
TAGACGATTCAACGCATGGAAGTTTTGTGATTCGTTGTTCTTTCATCTTGATTCTGGTTTTGGTATTGGCGACAGACGGCTCCGCGCAACCGCCGACTTCGTTTGATCCCTCGCGACGACTGCCAACCATCAACGAATCAAGTCAGCAGGAACAAGTCCAGCGGAAGACTCACTTGTACGAGCCGGCTAAGATCGTTGCTTGGGTCGGAGACCAACCGATCATCCTGGGCGACTTGCTGGGACAGGTCAACCAAGCGCTGGCACCCTACGAATCGCAAATGACGCCGGTTGAGTTAGAAGTGCAACGGGAAGCATTAATCAAGCAGGCGCTGGAGTCTGCCATCGATGCCAAGATCTTGTACCTTGAGTTTTTGCGAAAACTGCCCAGCCGTGACAAGCTGGCGGAAATCAGCGAAAACGTGAATGACGTGTTCCGCAAGAAGCAATTGCCACAGATGCTCAAGGACGCGAAGGTCAACACGCCCGGCGAGTTGGACCTGTATTTGCGTCGATTCGGTTCTTCGCTGGCCAAGGCCCAGCAGTCCTTCATGGAGCAGGCGTTGGCCGCCCACATCTTGCAATCGAATATTGATCGCAATCCAGAAATCACGCACCAAGAGATGGTCGATCATTATCGCGAGCATGCTGCCGACTACGACATTCCCGCCAAAGTACGTTACGAGCAATTAATGGTCCGCTTCGACCGGTTCAACTCGCGCGATGACGCCTGGAATGCGATCGGAAAAATGGGCAACCAAGTGCTGGGCGGCGCGGATCTTGGCGCCGTTGCACGCCGCAGTTCGCATGGGAGCAAAGCAGACGAGGGCGGTTTGCGCGATTGGACCGGTAAGGGTAGCCTGACATCCAAGAAACTGGAAAAACGCTTATTTGAATTGCCGCTGAATAAGCTGAGTGAACGAATTGTCGACGACAAAGGCATCTATATCGTCCGCGTGCTGGGCCGTCGTGAGCCAACGAAAGTGCCGTTTGTCGAAGCACAGGTGGAGATTAAAAAAGCTCTCCGCAAGGAGAAGATCGTCAAGCAGCAGACCGAGTACCAAAAGAAAATGCGGACCGGCGGCGTCTACGTGAAAACGATCTTCGACAAACCAGATAAGCCGCGAACCGCGACGAGCAAACGCGGAATCAATTGAGCATTCTCTCAAACACGAAAAAACCCCTCGCACGCTATTAACGTAAGAGGGGTTGAGTTTCTAATCCGCCTTTGGTTGCCAATTGTGGCTAGTTTGCCGGTCGCTAGTCCGCGCCAATCGCCTTGAAAACGCCGCCAGTTCCTTTGCCGGCAAGCCAAAGCTCACCCGTGCTGAAGTTGTAGTGCCAGCCGTCGTTAGCAGAGTTTGCGATAGGTGCTGTTTGGTCGGCTGCTTCCGTTACGCCGTTTTGGCCCGTCCAAGGGTTCGCGGGCAACTCGCTGATGTACGGTCCGTATTTGCCGGTGGATTCATTGACTGTTCCATCAACATCCGTCTTTTTCGTTAAGTTCTCGAGCTTTGCCGGAACGAGTCCGTCATGCTGCGACTTGTACAGTTCGATCTGCGACATCAGTGTGTGCCAGTTGAACTCAGCCGTGCTGAGCTTGGCGTCCTGCGTCGAATCCGAAAACTGCGGAATAATCGCAGCAGCCAAAATGGCCATGATCACGACAACGATCAAAACTTCAACCAGCGTAAACGCGCTACGTTTGGTCTTCATAATTACAGGGTCTCCAAAAAACGGAATGTACTCGGATTGAGGTCAATTCATGACCTGCTGAAATCTTGTGGCCGTCATACCGCTCTTTTTTGGCCACTGCTTACGCACGACGTTTATTGACAGGAATTCGTCGTAGAAATCGCTCCAACCTCCTAACAATAAACGCATACAAATTACCTACGTTAACTTTTTGTGTTGGTCAAAAAGTTTTAGTGCAAAAACGCGTCGCTATCAGAAAATCTGTTACTGATCACTTGAATACTCCAGTGACAAATGACAGATCCATCATGATCCACAAGATTCGCATCTCTTATCACACGCCGCACCAAACGTCCTACACGCATCTTCGCGCAATCTCTCCCTATCTAACCCAATATTTCTATTTAAAGCCTCTTGCCTAGATTGACGATAACGTTCGACATACGCTCCAAGTTGCAAGCATGAGTGACGATTGTGCCGAACGATTTGGATCGTGGAAGTGCGGTGGTGGCGCAAGTTAGTAAAGCGCATCAGCGTGTTTCCAACCGATAAGAGTTAATGGCGAGCTAAGTTTGCCAGACCAGATGCCTCTTCCCCTATGAAATTGTGAAGGAGATCGGAAGATGAAGACCCTACGAGGTTTTCTGACATTGACAGTTGTATTGACTGTCCTGTCAGCCAACTCCGCCTGGGCCGCCTATTGTGGCGCGGCTCGGTACCGGAATTGTGGGTGCGAACCTCAGTGTTGCACCGTGATGAAAACGTGTCGTGAAGTCGTCTACGAAAAGAAGCAGATGACTTGTTACAAGACCGTCCACGAAACCGTCTACAAAGACAAGCAGATCAACTGCTGCAAGTATGAGCGCGAAACGCGTTATCGCGATTGCGAGTACACCGTGTGCAAGCCGGTTTACGAAACAAAGCATCGCACCTGCTCATACACCGTCTGCAAGCCGGTGTGGGAAACCAAGACCAAGAACATTTGTTACACGGTCTGCAAACCCGTCTACGAGACAAAGACGCGGAACATTTGTTATACGGTCTGCAAGCCGGTTTGGGAAACCAAGCAAAAGACGATTTGCTACACCGTTTGCAAGCCCGTCTACGAAACCAAGACGCGGAACATTTGCTACACGGTCTGCAAGCCCGTCTGGGAAACCAAGACGCGAGACATTTGTTACACGGTCTGCAAACCGGTTTGGGAAACCAAGCAAAAGACGATTTGCTACACCGTTTGCAAGCCCGTCTATGAGACCAAGACTCGGACCGTTTGCTACAACGTGTGCAAGCCCGTGTGGGAAACCAAAACGCGGAACATTTGCTACACGGTGTGCAAGCCCGTCTATGAGACCAAGCAACGCGAATGCTGCTACACGGTCTGCAAGCCGGTTCACTACACCAAGGAAGTGAAAGTTTGCTGCGGTCACTGGGAAGTCCAAAAGACGAAGTGTCCGGATCGCGTCGTGAAGAAGTGCGTCCAAGAGCGTGGTTGCTGGAAATGGGATCCGTGCTGCTGCCGTTGCATCTATGTTCCTGGCAAATGCCGCACGGTCGAATGCACGATTCCCGGGCGCACGATCTGCAAGCGCGTTTGGGTGCCGGAAACGAAGACCAAGACGGTCAACTGTGTGCGATACGAGCGCAAGACCGTCAAAAAGATGGTGCCTTACACCGTCTGCCGCTACGTGCGTGAGCAAAAGACGCGTCAGTGCACCTACAAGGTCTGCCACTGGGTAACCGAAAAGAAAACGCGTCAGTGCACCTACACGTGCTGCCGCATGGTTCCCGAAAAGAAGACCCGCGTCTGCACCTACAAGGTGTGCCACATGGTGCCCGAGAAGAAGACCCGTGTTTGCACTTATAAAGTGTGCCGCATGGTCCCGCAAAAGGTCACCAAGACATGTACCTACAAGGTGTGCCACATGGTGCCCGAGAAGAAGACCCGTGTTTGCACTTATAAAGTGTGCCGCATGGTCCCGCAAAAGGTCACCAAGACATGTACCTACAAGGTGTGCCACATGGTGCCCGAAAAGCGAACCCGCACGTGCACTTACAAAGTGTGCAAGATGGTTCCGCAAACCATTACGAAGACCATCCCTTATAAAACCTGCCACTACGTCGCTGAGAAGCACGTCAAGAAGGTGCCTTACACGGTCTGCAAGCCGGTCCACTACACCAAGACGGTGAAAGTGGCGTGCTGCGTGCCGAAGAAGGTCGCCTACACCAAGACGGTGTGCGTGCCACGCGTCGTTTGCAAGCAAGTCCCCGTCAAGGTTTGCTGCCCACGACCGTGTTGCTGCGGACGCGGCGCAGGTTGCGGATGCGGCGGCTAAGTCGCAAACTTCTCACTTCCACTCCCCGGAGGTGAATCTGGTCTTGGCATTTACAAGGCGGTCCGATCGACTTGATCGGGCCGCCTTTTTTCATTTTTCGTAGGACGAATTGCCAATCCGTCCAATCGCTTTGATGGACATCCATGTACTTCGCTGTTACGATTCGTCGGTAATCGCCAAGCAAGCTCTGTGGGAGTCACGCCATGAAACAAATCGCCCTCATCGGCCTGTTACTTGTCCCGGTTGTCGGCGTGATTGCCTTGGTCGCGATGCGGAAGGGCAACGACCAACAGAGCAACGATCCAAAAGAAATCATCACACTCAAAGGTGCGGTGCAATTCGACGAGGACCACGCATTTACGCTCACGCTGCGAAAGTTCGAGGAACTCGTCAAAGAGTATTACGACGGCGAAGTTGAATTTCAACTTTACAAGAACAGCGAACTGGGTCTCGAAAAAGATTACTTCGCCTACATGAATCAAGGCTTGTCCGTCGACTATGGCATCGTGACGCCGGCGCACATGTCGACGTTTTCCGAGTCGGCACCGTTGATGGACATGCCGTTTTTGTTCGACGACATCGAACATTGGAAAAAAGTCCTCGACAGCAACGCGCTGCAACCGATCGTCGACGACGTCAAGGAAAAGGCCGACGTGATGTTGATCGGCTACGCGGGTGGCGGCGTTCGAAACCTGATCGTCAACCGGCGCGTGACCAACATGCAGGAGCTCAAAGGGCTGAGCATGCGAGTCATGGGAGCGCCAATTCAAACGCGGATCTTCCAGGCAATCGGCGCGGCTCCAAGCGTCATCGCGTACAGCGAAGTTTACAACGCCATCCAAACCGGTGTGATTGACGCCGCGGAAAATGAAGCGGCCGGAATTCAACAGATGAAGTTCTACGAAGTGGGTCCTGAAATCTGCCAAACCCAGCACGCCATCACGATTCGCCCGATATGTTTCAGCGGCAAGACTCTCAAGCGTCTGCCCAAAGGGTTGCAAGACGCCATCATCAAAGCAGGCCGCCAAGCCGGCGAGTTCGGACGTGAACTCGAGTCATCGCAAGACGCGGCGATTCTCGCTCAACTCGAAAAAGAAGAAAAGTTGCGTACGCACGCATTCACCGAACGCGACGAATTGTTGAAACTGGCCGAACCGGTCAAGTCAGCTTATGCCAAAGAAATCAACGCCGAAGAAGTGCTCGCCCGCGTCAACGAATTGAGATGATCGTGGGACGGACATTCTTGTCCGTCAATTCTTTGCGACGGACGGGAATGTCCATCCCACAGGGAAATCAAATGCTCGCAAGGCTCGCCAAATCTTCCCTCGATTTCTATTTCCAAACGCTAAAAGTTGTACTGACGTCGCTCATGTTCCTGATGATCGTCCCGGTCGTCTTGCAAATTCTGTCGCGCTATTCCGGCATCATCCCGCGATACATTTGGACCGAGGAAATCGCGCGTTTTTGTTTCGTGTGGATCGTGATGATCGGTTCCATGATCGCTGTCCGAGACGACGAACACTTTAACGTCGATCTGCTGCCGCAACCTGAAAACGATCGCCAACGAGGCGTCGCTCGCCTCATTGTTCACGGCGCGATGCTGGTGATGGCGCTGGTGTTCGTTTGGTACGGAATCGAATTCGCCAAAACCGGCTGGATTCAAAATTCGGAAATGAGCGGCATTAACATGCTGAGCATCTACATCTCATTTCCGCTCGCTGGATTGACGTGGACGGTGTTCCTGCTCGAACGGATCGCTGCCGACGTAGCGCTGGTCCGAGGGAACGAACAGGAAGCCGGTTCATGAGTCCCGCCGAAGCCGCCGTCATCATGTTCGGCACGTTCGGCGTGTTGATTGTCCTGCGGATTCCCGTTTCGTTTGCACTGGGACTGGCGTGCGTTCCCATGATGTTGCTCGACGATCGCTTGACACCGATCATGTTGATCAACGAAATGTGGAAGTCGTACAACTCGTTCATCTTGCTGGCTGTGCCGTTCTTTTTACTTGCCGCCAATTTGATGAACGCGGCCGGCATCACCGAGCGACTGGTGAATCTCGCCCGAGCGACTGTCGGCCATTTGCCCGGCGGACTTGGGCATGTAAACGTAATGGTCAGCATGCTGTTCGCCGGCATTTCTGGTTCATCGACGGCCGATGCGGCGGGCATCGGCTCGTTGATGATCCCGGCGATGAAGAAGCAGGGTTACGATTCGAGTTTTTCGGTGGCGATCACCGCATGTTCGTCCGTGATGGGTGTGATCATTCCGCCCAGCATTATGATGGTTGTGTGGGGCGGCTTGATGTCCGTTTCCATCGGCGGTCTCTTCATGGCCGGAATCATTCCCGGGATTTTGATCGCGCTGCTGATGATGGGCACGGTTCTCCTTTACGCCAAAAGTCGCAACTATCCCGTCTACGAGCGGGCGACCAGAAAAGAGTTCTGGGAAGCGCTCGGCAACGCCAGCCTCGCGCTGGTCACGCCGGCCATCATCGTCGGCGGCATCGTCGGCGGATTCTTCACGCCAACCGAAGCATCGGTGATCGCCGTCGTCTACTCGGTCATTCTTGGCGGCATGATATATCGATCGATCAAGCCCAGCGAATTTCCAAACGTTTTTTACGAATCGGCCCGCTTTGCCGCGATCTCGTTGTTCTGCATCGGCACGGCGTCGGCGTTCGGCTGGCTGTTGGCTTACTATCGCATTCCGCAAGCTTTCGTCGATGTGATGTCCGGCCTTGGCACAGGCCCGATCGGCACAGGATTCTTGATCGCAATGGCGTTCCTGTTCGTCGGCATGTTCATCGACGCGATCCCGGCGATCATCATCCTGGGCACGGTGCTCCTGCCGCTGGCCGAACAAGTCGACATGCATCCGATTCACTTCGCCATCATCGGCGTCATCTCGCTAGCCTTCGGATTGGTCACGCCGCCTTACGGACTGTGTCTACTCATTTCCTGCTCGCTGGGCGAAGTGAAAGTCGTCCAGGTGCTGAAAGACGTCGGCATCATTTTGGTCCCCATGCTGATTCTGTTGATCATCGTCATCGTGTTTCCTGATTTTGTGCTATTTCTCCCCCGCTGGGTCACGCCAAGTTATTTATAGTTAAGGGTATGAATATGCATTCGCCTTCTCGAACGCTTCTTTCCATCGTCGTTAGCGTCACACTCACGATGTTTGTCCGACCGGCAATCGCTCAGTTTCCCTTCGTCGTCGACGGCAAGGCCACCGCAGAAGTGTTTGTTGATGTAAAAGGCGCGAAGGGCGACGGCGTTGCGACGCTGCACGATGCGGCGGTTTGGCTATCAAAGTGCATCGAACAAGCATGCGGAAGTCCGATTATCATTGTCGAACAAATGCGCGATGCGCCGACGGTTGTGATCGCGCGGGCCGATGCGCATCCGGACATTGCCGCGGCGGCTGGGTTGAAGTCAAAGGCTTACGATGCTTTTTGCATCGTCACCAAGTCGAAACGCTTGTATCTGCTCGGCAACAGCGAAGCGGCCGCTCGTCACGCGGTGGCGACGCTGTTGCACCGCCTGGGCTTTCGCTGGTTCGCGCCATCTCCTCACTGGCACTTCGTGCCGTCGTTGAAAGACATTTCGGTCAAATTGAATTTGGTCGACGAACCGAAATTGGTTCACCGCGGCATCTGGTATGCGTACTCGGGCGGCGACAAAGAATTGATGGAAAACTACCGTCGCTGGGCGATTGCTAATCGGTTGAGTGTCCAATCAGTGATTCGAACCGGCCACAGCTATGGAAACATCATCGGCCGCAATAAAGAAGCGTTTGACGCGCATCCCGAATTCTTCGCGCTGCTGCCGGATGGCAAGCGCGATAGCGAGCGATCGGTCAACGCACGAAAGTTTTGTGTCAGCAATCCCGGTTTGATCGATCTCGTAGTGAAAGATCGCATACGATTGCTCGAAGAATACCTTCGCGCGAATCCGGCCGCCTACATGGTTTCGATTGACCCGTCCGATGGCGAAGGCACGTGTCACTGCGAAAGCTGTGTAAAGATCGGCACGACGACTGACCGCGCACTCTCGTTGGCGAATCACGTTGCCCGTGGCCTGCGCAAAGAACATCCCGGTGCTTGGGTCGGACTATACGCTTACAGCAACCACCGTCTGCCGCCGACGATCGATATTGAACCCAACGTCTACGTCCAAGTCGCGATGGGTTTCAATCGAACGCAGTACACATTGCCCGAACTCGTGGAGCTTTGGTCGGAAAAAGTCGGAGCGATCGGCCAACGGGAATATTACGGGGTGGAAGCGTGGGATTGGGGATTGCCCGGCCGCATGCGTGGAAGTCGCGTTGGATATCATCAAAAGTGGATCCCGTTTTACGCCGAACGAAAGCTCAACGCGATCAATGCCGAGACGAACGCCAATTGGGGCGGCCAAATGTTGGGGCTCTACGTCGCGTCGCAATTGATGTGGGACCCGTCGGCCGACGTCGATGCAATTGTCAACGAATTCTATGAACGATGCTACGGAACGTCGGCACCCGCGATGCGAAAGCTGTTGGCCACCTTCGACCAATCTCCGCCGCTTCGTTCGGCAACGCTGGTTCCGATGTTCGAAGACGTCGAAGCGGCAGCGGCGGCGAAACTGAGCCTCGAACAACGCCGCCGCGTGACCGACATGATGGCGTATCTCGTCTACGTCGCCAAGTTTCGCGAATTCGATCTGATCCGTAATCGACGTCCGTCGCGCGACGACGAGTATTACGAAGCGTTACTTCCGCTGATGCAGTACGCTTGGCGAATTCGGCTGCGCGACATGGTGCACTATTACGCGCTAGCTCGCCGATTGTGCAACGGATTGCCAGTCCAAGACAAACGGCTCGATTTTTATATGTTTAACAAAGAGCAGCCGCCTGTCTGGATGGCCGGAGAACAATTCTCAGACGACGAGATTGTCAAACAGTTCAACGAATACATCGAGCAACTGAAAAGCGACGGCGATCCCGTCGTGACGTATTCGCGCTACTTCGAGCCGGTTCAACCGCCCGGCAAAGACGTCGGATCAAGCCGCCAATTCTTACAAGAACAAGACGGCGTGGCGACATTCCGCCATCGATTAACCGGCTACTTGATCCCGAAAGGCAGGCAAACCGTTCGTTTTGGCATTGCCCCGACGAGCCGCTCGGCAACCTTTACGGCGTACTTGCGAGGCGACACGGTGCTGGTTGAGAAGATGTTCAAGAAGAGCGAAGAATTTCAGACGATCGAATTCGAACTCCCCAAAGCCAACGAATATCGCGTCGAGCTGACCGGCGGTTTTAAACTACACGTGCCCCGCGAAACACCGTTCATTTTCGAAGCTTCCGTGCACCGTCCGGTCTGGATCGACTACAGCGGCCCGCAGTACTTCTACGTGCCCAAGGGGGCGAAAGAGTTGATTGTCGATGCCAATCCGCGGTTGAGTTTTTACATTCCTGGCCAAAAGCAACGCCTCGACATCTCAGCCAGCAGCCGCGTATCGGACAAAGACTACGCGGTCATTCCCATCCCGCCGACCGCCGTCGGAACGGTCTGGCACACGTCCAACCAAACCCGCGGCCAAGTTTCACTAATGAACATCCCGCCGTTCTTCAGTTTTCACCGAGACACCATCTTCATCCCACGCGAGGTTGCTGAGGCGGATGAACTGACGACGCGCTAGACGGCTACTTCACGCTACATCATCTGAAACAGATGCAATTGTAACATTAATCGGATTACACAACGTAGTGGGTAATTCCATAATAAGGGCTCGACCACGTCGTTCGATGTCCCAATACGATATGATGCGTGGGAGAAACACGCGAACTGATCCTGTAACTTGGACTTCCAAGAATTCCACATCATCACCATTAACAACCAATTCACCTTTGTCGTAGGAAATTACTTTCTTGATATCCTTTAATCTATATGTGCCTGGCGTTCTCTCGTCCGATGGAAACGCATTGATCTCCTCGCGAATACATGTCTCTATCTGCCTACGTCCGTAGTCAGTAAGATTCACATTTTCGCCGTTAAACTGGCAACTTGCGGCGGTTTGATCCAGAATTCTTCCTTCGCGACGCTTATAGCGTCGGTGAATTCGTATTCCGGCTTGAGTGTCGATTGGTTCAACGCCGTGCATCTTGTTAGGAATTGGGATACTGGGGGAAACGGTCTCTTTGGCAGGCACCAATTGCATTCGCGTGTGCTTTTTGCATTGCGCCTCCGCATCAGCCGTGAAAGCCTTTGCAACCAAATATCCCGTTTGAGCTTGTGCTGCCTCAATCTTTGCAGAAAACGCAATTACTTCGTTCTTGCCGACTTTCTTTTTCCAGTTCTTACATTCGAAAATAAAGACTGAAGTATAACCTTTTGGTCGATCAACACAGACCCACAGATCGATCTCGTGCCGAACACCATCGTCTCGAATTATTTTGCGTGATTCGATCGTAAAGGTGTCTTCCTGGTATTCAGGAAATGTGGAGAGAATCGCTTCTTCGATCGTGTGAACAACCAATTCAAGGACGCTTCCCTTTTCGTTTGACGAGTCCATTTTTTAATCCTTTGAATCTTCGATCGACTGCAACCGCTCCGAATCGGGAATATGAATCGCCGCAAAGGCACACAATCCAAACCCGTTGGGACGCATTTTTTCTGGTCGGATCGTGTCGGCCGCGTGGCCGTTGAAGTTGACGTACAACGTCCCGCCGTCAGCGCTCATTTTCACTCCGTAACTCCCGGATGGAACATATTGAAGTTCTCGTTCCACCGATGGTGCCAGAAAGGCTATCACCTTTTGTGTTCCGGTTTTGATTTCGTATTGCACGACGGGCGTACCGTCGCGATAGGCTTTGCCGTGCGAGCCCGGCATGTAATACAAAAAACGCTCGTCGGGCGACAAGACACAAACGGTCGTGTATTGACCGAGCAGCCAGTTTGTGCCGAGCATCGTAAGTTTGTCTTTTGCCGGCTCGTAGCGGAACAATTGATTCGTCTGATGCGTCGTGCCGTAGATCGCGCCGTCTTTCGATTCGCGCGACGATGACCGCATGCCTTTGGTGTTGTTGAAAGACGATTTTGTCTTGATGGATTTCTGCGTCGAAGGATCGAATTTCCAGATCGCATCTTCGCCGTTGAAATAAATCGAGCCATCATTAGCAAGGGCAAAGTTGCGATTGAAGGCAATCAGGCCGTCGTGCGATTGATAGACGACCTCTTTTGTTTTCAAATCTAGTCCCCACAGCGCATTGCCTTCGCCAGCTTCGAGATTGCACCACCAGATCATCCGCTGCTGGTCGACGATCGACGTGGCACTGCAACGACGCGGTGGCAAGTTGGCAAACACCGACGTTTCGCCCGACTTGGGGTCGTATTGATAGATCTGTCCGCCCGGCAAATCGTCGGTCCAACCGTACTCGGGATTCCTCGCCCGATTGCCGTCGTTCAATGTGCAATTGAAAAGAATCTTGCCACCGGGACCTTCGTCAATCTTCGCGTGAACCTTCGACCAAGCTGGTTGACCGGCTCGTGGCGGAACGACCTTGTTCATGTCGACGATCTGTCGAAGCGTCTTGGATTGCGGCTCCCAACAGTAGATAAAACATCGCGCATCCCCACCAACCGCGTTTCCATGATCGCCGATCGCGCAATAAACTCGGCCATCGCTCGCCACGCAGATGTCTCCCCATGATGACCACAGACGCCGATTCACGGCGTCTTCGCCCAGTTGATCGTGAAATGCCAAGTCAACCGTTGGCAGCGTCTTAGCGACCGTGAACTTGGCGGCTTTCTCATCCTGACTCTTGACTTTGACTTCCGCGGGGATTTTCAAAAAGTCAGCGGTCGCCAACGTCACGGTCCCGTTACGGGCACCGGCCAAATTCGGGGGCCAATTCGCATCGGCACCAACGGTCAACGTGAGCAGAAGAACAAACATAAGAGATCCTTTAATCAGACGGTCCAACGAAATAATAAACGATCATCGTAATCGGAATCGCACAAACGAATATCGTCGCAAAAATCGTATCCGCGATGGTCGATCGAAAGAACGGAATCATTCATGGCTTGCGGCTGCGGCGCCGGGGCGTACGTCGGTGCCGAAAGGGGAATCGCCGATTGTTGATACCCCGTCGGTGGATACATAGCCGCCGGCATTGGCCGGACCTGTGGCACGACCATCACGATTCCACAGGAACATTGCATTTGCGTGCCGGCCAGATTGTCGGCAACCTGGTGGACCGCACCACAACTGGCACATTGTACGGCGATGGGCATGAGCGTCGCGACCTGCGAGTGGAGGAACTAACGGCGCCGATTGGCCTTGGCTTGATAGAAAAACCAAATGATCAAGCAAACCGGAACGGTACAGGTCAGTAGCGTGACAAAGATGATTTCGGGAAGCGATTGTCCAAGTCCCATCATGATCGGTGAACTGCCTGTGTAACTGCCGACGCGTGCAATAAAGTAGAACATGATCACGAAAAATAACAGCGCGAATCCCATGTGTACGCAACTGCCGATCATACCCGAAAGCGTCGCCCACGGCTGCCACTTGGTAGTGCCTTGAACCCGCGTCACACATTCAATGAGGATGCCAACGCCGGCCGCCAGGATGGCCGCTTCGGCAGCCATGATCGCCAGACCGAAAAAGAGACTGATCGGATTATCGTTGATACCGTAGCGTACCTGATTCACCAAGCTCATCGCGCCACCATAGGTAAACAGCAAACCATGGATGATCGCGAACGAACCTAGAATGATGCCTAAAACGGCTGCGGTGCTGGTTGCCCCTGGCGCTGGCGCACCGTATGCCGGAGCCATCGGCGGCGCTTGATACGGATTCACTTGCCCCATGGGCTGTACCATCGGTTGTCCCATCATCGGGTCGAATCCCATTCCCATCTGGTCCATTGGCTGGCCGGGCATCGGTTGCGCAGGCATCGGTTGGCCAAGCACGGGCTGGGGCATCGGTTGTCCAGGCATGGGCTGACCGGGCATGGGCTGAGGCTGACCCGGTAACATCTGTGGTTGCCCTGGCATGGGTTGTGGCATGGGCTGTCCCGGCACCGGTTGCGCGGGCATCGGTTGTTGTGGATATGGCTGAGGCTGTTGCATTGGCATGCCGGCCAATGGTTGGCCCGGCATGGGTTGCATGGGCATCGGTTGTCCAGGCATGGGCTGAGGTTGAACCGGCGCGGGCTTGACGGGCGCTCCACCGAACAAGTCGTCCATCGGTGCATTTTGGATACCCGAATCATGCATTGGCACGGGTGCCGGATCGGGAAGCGGCGTTTCGACGGGAGCGATCGGTGCGGCCGGCGCTGGCGCGGGAGTTGGTGCAGGAACTGGCGCAGGAGCCGGAGTTGGTGCAGAAGCGGGCGCACTACCTGGTGGCATCATCGGATCATTGACCGGTGCTTGATTGGCCGGGATCAAAAGGATGCCGCCACACTTGCACTTGGCACGCTTGCCCGCCATTTCGGGTTTGACGCGATGCACTTTGCTGCACGAAGGGCATTGAACGTTGAGCGACATGGATTTGACTTTCTAAATTGCCGCCGTTCGCGGAGCGAAAAGCGACAACTATCCCTTTGGATCGTAAAGCAACGGAAAGAATCGACCTTCCATCGGTTCGCCGTCTGGAATGAGCGGGTCCACGCCGTTGAGCATCGGTTCGTTCGACGCGCTACACACTCCATCCTTAAAAACGTTGATCACCGCCGCGCGTCGCGGACGATCCGTTCGGTTCTCAAAACTGCCATGCACCATCAACGGATGATGGAACGAGCACTGGCCAGCCTTCAATTCTACCTCAACCGGATGATTAAATGCATCCCATTGTTCGTCGTCCAACACTTCGCGAATCGCATTCATGTCGCCCGCGAGCCCCGTGATCGGCAACAAATCCCAACCATGGCTACGGGGAACATAATGAACACATCCATTGTCCGACGTACTGTCATCCAAAGCAATCCAGCAAGTCAAATGGGCCATTGGCTTGGTCCGCGTCCAATAGGAATAATCCTGATGCCACGCCACGACGCCGCCGTGCCGAGGTGGTTTGCAAAACAGTTGGTCGTGCCAAAATCGAACCGCACCACCCAACAATTGGCTCGCGGGAACACAAAACGCCGGATGCCACAACAAATCATGAAACCCCGGTGAAATCCGCCATGCCCCCAGCGCATGAAATAAAATCGTGTCCGGCGCGGTCGATTCGTTCGAGTGATATTCGTACCACAACTCCCGGCCGTCGTGTTGAGGATCAAAAAACGCATCCAACTCGTCGCGCAGCATCGCGATTTGCCGCTCGGTCAGGATGTCGATGCCTGCCAAATAACCGTTTTCCTCGAAGAATCCAACTTGCTCATTCGTCAGCGCCGCCCCCGTCGCTTCATCCAGCAGATCACCAACTAAATCGTGCCGAGTCGATAAATCCGTAACCAACAAACCATCTCCAAAGTCGTCTGGGAACTTCACACACACCAATCATAACTTACCCTTTCAGCCCAACAAAAGAAATCAATGGGTGACCACATTCATGATTGGGATAGAATGACGCATGTGATAGAATGTGCTTCGTCATAGCAAAACTAAGGGCGCGGCTTCTCGTTTTCTTCGCGAACCATCACTAAAGAAGCGACTGAGATGATCCAATCAGGTTGCAACACGTGCGGAATGCAGTTCACTTTTCCACCAGAAATGGCCGGCACGGCTTGCCAGTGCACTTCGTGCGGAAATCAGATCGCCGTGCCAATGGCGACTGCACAAATCAGCACACCAGTACCTTTCCAATGCGGACAGTGTGGAAGCAGTTTCGCAGTGCCATATGAAATGGCCGGTGGCCCCGTTCAGTGCCAGCAATGCGGCAACATGGCGACACCGGCGGGGGCGTCCATGATGCCCGGGCAAACGCAACCAATGGGCGGTGTGGGAATGCCCGCAAACGCCCTAGTTTCCCAGACAGTTCAACAGCCGCTTGGGTCGCAACCAGGTTTCGGTAAACCAGCGCAAACTGCTCCGGCGGAATCGTCAAATCGTGGCTTGGTAATCGGGGCCGGCATTGGGGGAGGCATATTGGGCCTGCTGGTCATCATCGGCATCGCCGCATTTGTGTTTCGCGGTGGTGGTTCCTCGTCGCCTGGCGTTACGCAGAGTGCGACTGCAAGTCGTGCGGTAGGGGGCACGGCGACGCCCAACAACACAACGTCGTCGACAAATACTCCGTCTTCGACAATCACTCCGTCGTCAACAAATACTTCCACTGCAAGACCCGCGCCTCGCCAGGTTGTGAAGGATGAACTCGATCCCAAACGATTTCCGCAAATCCAACTTGCTTGGAGCCTGTCGGGCCAGCCGTCGGGGGCCGGCGATACGAACAGACTTCGTGAACGCGTCACAGAAACACTCCGTCTGCGCGGAGTTGAAGTCGTTGGCTCGTCGTCAAAAAAAATGAATGTCAGCGTCAGTCCTGGGCCGTCAAAGTCTGAACAAGTTCGCATTTTTAACACGGGAGAAAACTTCTCGGTCAACGTTCCGTCTTACACAATCAAAATCAGCTACACCGACGGCTCCGCAACACTCTGGACAAAAAACCGCGATGGCCGCAGCATGCATCCGTCCATTCCGACATTTATAAATTCCGACAATCCTCAGCAGTATGTGCAGGACCACGTTACAAAAGGCGCGTGGAGTATTGTCGAATCGATCATCAGAACGTCCATTCCTTTTCCACTGTCTCAACACGAGTTGGATCAGCTTGCCGAAGCCGAGGCACGACGCGAAGTACAAAAGGCAAAGGACACGAAGAAAAAACGCAGCGCACTGGCGGCGAAAGTGAATTGGTCGGTCAAGCCCGCGCCGTGGACGAAACCGATTTCGGCAGCGGCACCCATGCCACTTGACGTCTCTGTCAACAACCTCCAAGAAGCACGCTTCTGCGACGGAGGAAGTGGACGAATGCTGGCCATGTCACAGCACACGCATGCGAGCGGCACCGACGAATCAAATGTGAAACACGTTGGTGTCTATGAGGTTGCCAGCGGGAAGCAAATTGGTGACATTACACTCAGCGAACCGTCGTTAGTCGGTGGGCTGGTCGACGATGGAAAGTCTCTGGTCGTTGCCCGCGGCAACGTTGTCGAGGTGATTGGGGTGGAGAATGGCTCGATCGTGCGACAATGGGAGTTGGATGAAGTCGATACCATTATCTGGGTCCGGTCCGCGGGAGATTGGGTTTTTACACGCACCGATACGTTGGAATTGTCCGCTTGGGATGCCGCCACCGGGCAAAGAAAGTATTCGGTAGCGAACATCGAACGATCGGTGTTGAGTCCGACCGGAACGTACCTCGTGGTCTCCGAAAAGCACGGCCCGTTGTTTCCCGGGCACATTTATGACGCCGCAACGGGCAGGGTGGCGGGAAATCTTACGAAGATCAGCAGCAGTTCGCGGATCACGCCACTCAGCAAAAACGTCGCGTTCAGTCTCGACGGAACAAAACTGATTGAAGCCGGCATCTCGGAGAGACGCGGTTGGGACCTGACAACAGGCGCTTCGATTGGCGCGATTCCACGCATGTACGGCTCTGGCGAATTCGGATTCGTCTCGGATCAAATCATGTTGTGTGGCAACAACCTGTTCACGTTCGGCGAAGACCGGTATATCTGGTCGTTGTCGTCAGTGGGAAGGATCAAGGCGATTGACCCCAGCGGTCAAGTATGGCTGGCGATCGGAGCCGGCTCCACGGCAAATGGCTACCTGGTTGCATTCCGCGTTCCGGAGAACGAGGTATTGACGTACATCGCCAACAACCGATCGTCGTCTGGATCGCTGCGTGCCGGCCGCACCAGTTTCGATTATGACGACTTGATGCGTGGCGGCGGATTTACCATGCCCGGTCAAGACCCGTCATTGCCAACTCGTCCCACAGTTCCGCCAAATCTATACAACACCTTCGTTTCAACAATCCTGGCGGACGACCAAAAAATTGCCGCTCAGTTGAAATGGTTACCTGGCGCGAAGCAACCGTCGTTCGGCGAGCGATGGGGCGTCGGTGTGCTGGTCAAGGGATCACGGACTCCCACTCGCGTGCGAACGTTCACTGACTTTGGAAACATGACTGGCGAGATTGGCACGGCCTTCGTGTCGGAGATCAACCGACGTGCCACAAGCGGCGAATTCGGAAACTGGGCTGCGGGAAATGCCACGCCTTTGGCGGCCGCCGTGCTCGTGACTGGCACGGATCAAGACTTGATATTGAAAAACGCGCGAGACCAAGACTTGGATACACTCGCGCTGTTCAACGTCACACAAATCCTGGGCCGCACCAACCGAGTGGAAGACGCCGAACTGACGATTGAATTTCATGACGTACACGGACGCCGTACCGAATGGAAAACGGACACAGTACGCAGCAGCCGAGTCATCGCAGCCAAAGGGCGAGGCGAAGACAAGGTCAAGGAATTCGTCGATTCCGTGACGGCACGAATCGATTCAGAGTATCGATTGACGACGATGCCAAACATCACGGCGGAAATCGCTGCGTCGCGCGTCGTGAAATTAACGAATTCAACAACCGCGTCGCGTCCTCATGCGTTGGCCGAGATTCGCTTTTATCACGCCAAAAAACTAATCGACGATGCAGCAGCATCGGCAGCCTATGCCAAAATTCTTGGAGCAGAAAACGGCGAAAAGTTCACCTCCAGCGACGTGACCGAGCGGCAAAAGATAATAACCACCTGGCTTTTGTCGCAGAGGAATTGACGGACCGACCTCTGTCCAGGACATTTGAGCATTCACCGTAGCACAGGATGTCCGTCTGGCCCCGAACCAAAGCAAAGCAATGACCGAAGAAAAACCCAGCGACTCAAACACCCCCTCATCAACACCTTGGTTCTCTCGCCTCGGTCCCGCATTGATCACCGCCTGCGTCGTCATCGGCCCCGGCAGCATCCTGACGAGTTCCAACGTCGGCGCGGTCAATGGGTACGGCTTGTCATGGGTCGTGGCCGTCGCGGTCGTTTTCATGCTGACCTACATGTCGATGGGCGCTCGATTGGGTGTTTCGATCAAACAATCCGCCGGCACGCTTGTTGCCGAACGCATCGGTCGCTGGTTCGCCATTTTAATTGGGATCAGCGTTTTCTTTATCTCCGCCGCCTTTCAATTCGGCAACAACCTTGGCGTGCATTACGCGATTGCAACTTATATCGACTTCGATTACGCGGTCGTCATTTTTAACGCCTTGGCGATTGGATTTTTGCTGTTTTTCAAGAACATGTACAAGGCGCTCGAAAAGCTGATGATGATTTTTGTCGGCGTCATGTTGGTTGCGTTTCTCGTGAATTTGCTGATGGCCGGGCCGCGATTCGGTGAATGGGCACAGGGGTTTGTTCCCGGCGCGGCAGGCAAGTTCGATCTGTCCGTTCTGGGTCTGGTCGGCACGACCTTTGTGACAACCGCCGCGTTTTATCAAGCGTACCTCGTTCGGCAAAAGGGGCTGACCGCCAAGGAAGTTCAGCACGGCATGATCGATGTCCGCATTGGTGCGACGGTGATGGCCGCGATCACATTAATGTTGATGGCCACGCCTGCCACACTTTATTATCCCATATTCCAATACCAGCAGGTCGTTACGTCGGACAATGACGCGGGTTTGCCACCGGGAACGTCGCTCGTGATTGACGAGAGTGACCCCAACTTCACTGAGCACAGGCAAAGGGCAGAGTCTGAAATGAATTGGAAGGTTGACGAAAAGACAAACAAGCGGGAGCCGCGGTGGACGAAGATTGTAGAAAAGGCGGAATTCGAAAAGAAATATCAAGAGCCCTACGGCATTAAAACCGCGCCTCGTTCGTTCCGAGATCTGCCCGAGGTCGGCACGGGACTGAAACCGTTCTTTGGCACCATCGGTCCACCACTATTCTTTTTGGGTGTGTTCGCCGCGGCCTATTCGTCGTTTTTGGTGAACTCAATGATCGGCGGCTTCATTCTTGCTGACGGATTGGGAATCGGCGCGAAGCCGGAAGACAAATGGCCGAAGATCTTTACGATTGCTGTGTTGCTGACCGGTATGTTCGTCGGCTTGTACGTCATCACGGTGATGAAACTGCAACGACCGGTCACGTTGATCGTGATGGCTCAAGCGGTCACCGTCATCGCATCGCCTATCATTGCCGGCACACTTCTTTGGATGTCGTCGAGCAAAGACATTATGGGCGAAAACAAAAACGGTCCGGTCACCTTGACCCTCGGCGTGATTGGATTCGTCCTATTGCTCGCCATGTCGGCAAGAACTGCAACAAGCGTTGTCCCAAAGATAATGGCCATGTTTAGTTGAGGCAAAGGAGAGAAACATGGGCGCTCCTCACAAGACCTGCCCTGACTGTGGCACTCGACTTCAAGGAATCAAACTCGTAGATGCAACGGAGAGGGCATTCGGTGAAGGAGCGTATCGGGTGGACTTGAGCTATGCACCTCAAAATGCCGATGCACCGTTACTTGGTTTGTTCGGCGGAATCGCTCCAGAAGGCAAGGTCTACGGACGAATTTGCCCGGATTGTGGACGCATCTTGCTCTACGCAACGCCGATGCAGTCTTGATCGCCGAATGTGGTGGATTAGCACACCAGATTAAAACATCACGCGGCCGCCGCAGACGTTGACCAATTGGCCGTTGATTGCCGCGGATCCTCGGCCACCGAGAAAGACCGCCAGCGGCGCGATCTCTTCCGGGACGATGCGTCGTCCGAGCGGCGATGCGAGTTGCTCCAAGTCTTTGACCGATTTTCCAAGCAGGGCGGCGTCGTGCTCCAAACGCTTGTCGTTCATTTCCGTTGCCGTGACACCGGGACAAATCGCGTTGCAGGTGATGCCTTTGTCAGCAACTTCGACCGCAGTCGCTTTGGTCAACCCGGCAATCGCATGTTTGCTCGCGGCATAAGCGACGCCATGCATCGGTGCAGTCCGGGCGTTGATCGACGAGATGTTGATGATCCGGCCCCAACCCGCTTCGATCATGTCGGGCAACGCCAGTTTCGTCAGCAGATAGGGGGCCGTGACATTCAAAGCCATCGTCAAGTCCCAGTAGTCGTCATCGAAGTCGATAATCGGCCGCGGGTCGTGACTGCTGCCGATGCCAGCGTTGTTCACCAAGACTTCGATGGGGCCCCATTTGTCGACAACCGAGCCGACGATCCGCTGCGGCGCGGCACGATCGGTAAGGTCGTCGGCGATTAACAGCGATTGGCCACCCGACGTGTCGATTTCGTCGACAACGGATTCCAACTGGTGACGCGTTCGCGCTGTGACCGCGACACGCGCCCCTTCTTTGGCAAAGGCAATCGCGATCGCGCGGCCAATGCCGCGTCCCGCGCCCGTGACGAGAACGATACGGTCTTTCATTTAGACTTTCGGCTCCCAACTTTTTTCGTAATCGCGAGCCCACAACTTCATGGCTTCTTCGTCGTTCTGGATGTGGCCGTTCTTGGCAGCGCACACGAGTGCACGGCCGGTTCGCTGCGAGATGTTGCCAAGATGGCACAGCAACGTACTCTTGTGCCCCTTTTCGATTTCGGCGTTTAGTTCGAGCGGCTTGTCGTTGCGGATCGCGGCGAGCAAGTTTTCGATGTGCTCGATGTCGCCTTGGCTCGAGCTTTTCGTTTCGTTGATCAACTTACCTTTGGGATCGTACACACGATGCGTGCCGATTGAGTCGAGTTCCATCGTGCCGTTATCGCCATAGAATGTGATGAATCCGCCACCGTACTTGTTACAGCTTTTGCCTTCCCACGAGATCATTTTGCGATCTTCGAATTCGAAACAGACGGTGTGTGTGTCCGGAGTCTCTTGATCGTCCTTGTAATGATATCGGCCGCCGGCGCTGGTCGCACGGATTGGATAATCAACACCAAGACCCCAACGACAAAGATCCAACGTGTGAACACCGTTGTTGCCCAGTTCGCCGTTGCCCCAGTGCCAGTGCCAATGCCAGTTGTAATGGACAACGTTTGACTTGTATGGCCGGCGCGGCGCGGGACCTTGCCACAAGTCATAGTTCAAATGCGACGGCGGGTCCGACGGTTGCTTTGTGCCAATCGTTGGTCGCGAGTTGTTGTACCAGGCACGTACGAGATAGACGCGGCCAATCACTCCTTCGTGCAGCTTTTGCATTGCCTCTTGCGTTCCTGGTCCGCTTCGACGTTGCGAGCCCATTTGTACCGCACGTTTGTTCTTGCGAGCCGCCTCGACCATCAACTCGCCTTCCCGCGGGTTGTGGCTGCAAGGTTTCTCGACATAAACATGTTTTCCCGCCGAGACGCCCAAGATCGTCGCGGGCGCGTGCCAATGATTGGGAGCCGCACAAATCAACACGTCCACGTCCTTGTCGTCGAGAATGTCACGAAAATCTGCGATCGCTTCGGGAGTTTTAACACCTGCGCCTCCGACCAACTTGGCACAACTGCCCGCTCGCGTGATGTCAACGTCGCAAACGTACTTGACTTCGACGTTTGGCCGCTTCGCAAAGCTGACCGCCAGGCTACGGCCACGACTGCAACCCATCACGCCCACCACGATCTTTTCATTCGCCGAATCCGCGGCACGTGTGGCTGCCGCCGTGAGGGCGATTCCTGCGGCGGCACCGGCAACACTCGTTTGTTCAATGAATTGACGTCGGTCGATGGGTTGTGACATTGGTAGGTCTCCAAAAGGTGGGGCGGGAATTCTTCAATTGGCGTGATTTCAGAAGGTTGCGTACATCAGGTTCCGTTTCGTTTCAAAACTTCCTCACGAAGTGAGTTCGCCAAGTTCGAAAGTTCGTCGGCACTCAAAGATGAAAGTTGATCGTCTGACGTCCGCGGCTTTCCGAGGATGTGCTCGTACGTGCGAATGGTGTCTTTGCATTGATTTGCAAGCCTTTCGATCTCGGCCTTGTTTTGTTCGATTTCGGCCTTACTTTGTTCGATCTCGGCAAGGTTGCGTTCGCGCTCGCGTTCCCAGCTCAAAGCGTCACGTCGAGCTTTTTCGCGGTCTTCGTATTCGGCTCTTTCAAGTTCGTCTTTCGTTAACATTTCCGTAACACTTTAGCCATCTGCCGTAGTTGGTGCGGGTAGCGGAGGTAGTTTGCCA
>CAYFJO010000163.1:0-21872 GCA_964343305.1 uncultured Pirellulaceae bacterium
ATCGAGACCAATTCTTTTTAACTCGAAATTAGGTTAACGGCGTTGGGTGCCACTGACAACGAGTGAATTGTGAGCCAGTGGCACACCTCAGTCCATTCGGTGAGGAAGTGGATCGAATCGGCTTGTCGTCAGCTCTGCAGCCACACGGTCGTCCCTGCGTCCGATTTCCAGACGAGGCCGAAAACAATGAGTCCCTTTATATTGGCTTGGCCCGTCGCCACAGTCGGCGTTGATTGAGGACTTTCATGTTTATGCGGCAGGCGTTCACTCAAAAAGATATGCTATGGGGGAGGAGAGTTAGCCATGACAAATCTTCAACTTGCAAACTGCATCGTAATCCTGCTTGTCTCAACTACCCTTAGCACAGCACAGGACCCGTTCGCGGCCATTGTCCGGACAACCGAGCCGCTCAAGCCAACCGACGAACAAAAGACGTTTCGACTTCCGCCCGGATTTGAAATTCAATTGGTTGCGTCCGAGCCGGACATTCAAAAGCCAATGAACCTGGCTTTCGACGCGCGCGGCCGATTGTGGATTACTGATTCGGTCGAGTACCCATTTGCCGCGCCAGCCGGTCGCAAGGGGCGCGACACCGTCAAAATTCTCGAAGACACTACCGATGATGGTCATGCCGACAGAATCAAGACATTCGCGGATGGATTGAATATCCCGATCGGCATCTATCCTCACGAAGCGATCGGCAGCAACGAAGTGAGTGCGGTCGTCTTCAGCATTCCTAACATTTGGCGGTTGACTGACACCGACCAAGACGATGTTGCCGATCGGCGAACACAGCTTTACGGGCCGTTCGATTACTCGCGCGACACGCATGGATTGAACAATTCCTTCCGGCGCGGATTCGATGGTTGGCTTTATGCCTGCCATGGTTTCAATAACGATTCGCGAGTTCAAGGCGGCGACGGCAACCAAGCGCACATGCAATCGGGCAACACGTATCGCATCCGAGCGGTCAACTTCGCGCAGTCCCGGATCGAACATTTCACTCACGGACAGGTGAATCCATTTGGGATGACATTCGATTCGTTTGGAAATCAATTCAGCGCCGACTGCCACAGCAAACCGATTTATCAACTTCTCCGCGGTGCATATTATCCAAGCTTTGGCAAGCCGCACGACGGACTCGGTTTTGTGCCGCCGATGATGAACCACACGCATGGTTCGACGGCGATCGCTGGCGTCACTTACTACTCCGGCGAGAATTTTCCGAACGAATATCGTGGCGACCTTTTTACTGGCAACGTGATGACGAGTCGAGTGAATCGCAATTCGCTCGAATACCACGGTTCGACAATCGTCGCCAAGGAGCAACCGGATTTTCTTGTTTCGACCGATCCTTGGTTTCGGCCAGTTGATGTTCAACTTGGTCCGGATGGTGCGCTATACATAGCCGATTTTTACAACCGCATCATCGGCCACTACGAAGTCCCGCTGGATCATCCTCAGCGCGATCGACATCGAGGTCGCATTTGGCGCGTCGTTTACACCGGAGATGCCAAAGAGTCGAAACCGGCCAAGATGTCATCGTTGGTCGATCGAGACGTCGGCACTTCCGTCGATCAATGTGTCAAAGCACTTGGTGATGAAAACTTGACCAAGCGAATGTTGGCCACGGACATGTTGGCGGACGGCTCATCCGAATTGGCAATGGACGATGTCCTCAATGCATATCGGTCCGATAACAAATTCGCTCGCGTTCACGCGATGTGGGTGTTGTATCGTTGGGCAATACTGGCTGACGATCAACTGGCGTCTGCGGCCACTGACTCTGAGCCGATCGTGCGGACCCACGCGATGAAAGTTCTTTCGGAGCCCAGGCGGCCGCTCGGCGATCCGATCATGAGCGACGCTCAGCGGAAACTTGCAATATCTGGCCTCGGCGACAAGAACGCTTTTGTTCAACGAGCGGCCGCCGATGCATTGGGTCGATTTCCGACGATGTCTTCACTCCAGCCCTTACTCGATGCCATGTCGAGCGTCGCTGCCGACGACCACGCTTTACGGCACACAGTTCGCATGGCACTGCGCAACCACTTTGCACTCGAAGGCGCATCGACTCATCTCAAAACATCGAATCTAAACGCCAAACAAGCACACGAATTGGCGACTGCGGCACTCGGATACAAATTCCAGCGATCTTCCGCAGAACCACGGCCTGTTGACGAGTCGGCCGATTTTCTCATCCACTATTTGACCGCTTACGACGAAACGGACCGCGAACAACTCATTGGTTTCGTCAGACGGGCATATAACCGCATTCAGCCAGAGCACGCAGATGCCTTAGCCGACCAAATGCAAAAGCGATTCGCCGACGACTTCGATGCTCAATTCGAAGTGCTCGCGCTGATTTACCAGGGACTACATCTGACTCAATCGAAATGGAGCGACAAAGTCACCGCGTGGACGCGCCGAGTTGCCAACGGGTTGCTCGACTCGGTCGAAGGCGGCTTCGATGGTTGGGTCAACACACCGATTCCTTACAAAGTTATCCCGTTCAATCCTTGGCACTTGGAAGAACGGCTGTCATCGGATGGCGATCAAGATTCGTTGTTCTTGAGCACGTTGCCTGGTGGGGAAACCGGCACCGGCAAACTTCGTTCAACATCGTTCGCGATACCAGAAAAACTGAGCTTCTACATCGCCGGCCATATTGGCAACCCCCGCGATCCCGTCATTGCGATGAACTTTGTGCGGTTGCACGATGCCAAGACCCACGACATTCTCGCCGAATCGCAACCGCCTCGAAACGATACGGCACAGCAGATCTCATGGGATCTGAAAGCCCATGCCGGCAAAAATGCCTACCTCGAAATCGTCGATGGCGATGACCGGCGAGCTTATGCGTGGCTGGCGGTTGGCCGATTTGAGCCGCCCGTAATTAGGGTACCAAGAATGAGCGGTCGTGTCGTTGTCGATCAACTGAGTAAGGCGTTTCGCTTAGCAAACAAAGCAGAAATGACGGAACTGAAACCTCGTTTGCAAAAATGGCTGCTTGATGAAATGACAGACATGAGTGTTCGTCGCGGCGCGGCAAGTTTGTTGTGCCAATTCAGCAACCAGCCAGCACACGTAGAGGGCATGACGCCTTTGATTACGGATCCAACTCTGTCGGCCGAGGTGCGTGAAAGGCTGTGCCATTTTTATGTCCGGCCGTCCGATGCAGAGGCGCTCGAGTTGCTGAGGTTTGCGACTCGTACCTCGCCAACGGATTTCCAGAACAAACTGGCACGCAATCTAAGTCAGTTTCGCAACGGCGGCGAACTACTGTTGAAGCTGATCGAACAAGGGCACGTGTCACGGCGTTTCTTGCTCGAACCTGGAGTGCAAAGGCGGCTGAGAGAATTACGTGTCAAGAATGTCGATGCTCGCATCATAACGTTAACCGCCGGTTTGAAACCGCGAAGCGACGAAGTCCGACGATTGATCGGCACTCGTCAATTCCAATTCGCGAAGAAGCAAACCTCACGTGAGCGTGGCGCGGCGGTGTTTGCCAAATCGTGCGCTGCGTGCCACCAACTCGACGGCAAGGGCCCCGTCATTGGTCCACAACTCGACGGTATCGGCAATCGCGGAGCGAATCGAATCATGGAAGACATCCTCGATCCCAATCGCAATGTCGACGTTGCATTTCACACCACTTCAATCGTGACGAAGAGCGGGCAAGTGAAATCTGGTTTGTTCCGGCGCGAGCAAGGCGAAGCATGGATCCTCATCGACAATCAGGGCAAAGAGTTTACTGTCCTTAAGCAAGACATCGTCGAACAGAAGAAAATCAACCTCTCGCTGATGCCGGAAAACGTCACACAAACGATTCCTGAAAAGGATTTCTACGATTTGATTGCGTTCTTAATGACCAAACGTGCGCGGCCTGCGAAACTGCCAGAGTAGTTTGAGTCCAGCCTCTGGTGCTTTGTCAAAGTAGAAAGTTGGGGTGCCACTGGCTCTGCCAGTGCTTCGCAAGTACTAACACCATCAGGATTTGCACTGGCAGAGCCAGTGGCACACGATCCCAAAATTGAAAGGTGACAAAGCACTAGCCTTTCTTTCCCAGCATAAAGGCCGGACTCAAGCGCTTAGCGACACTTACGGTTGTGCCGGATCTGCGGCTCGCTTTACGAGCTATGTTTTCAATAGGCAGTCTTGTGTCCATATCGCTGCTGATTTTCTCGTCGCGGGCGCGCCATGCACGGAAACATCATCTCACTCGAAGCCGAATTGATTCTGCTCATCATCGCTGTGGTGTTGGGTGTTTGGATCATGTTGCCCGATCTGATGGTCATCACGGGCCTGTACCGAATACGGATCCGTGTGCTAGGCGGGCCTTCCGATGGTCTGCTTGCCAAGCAGCGGCCAAAGCTGCGTGAACTCATCGAGCAATTGGAAGCACTCGGATTTCAACCGCTGGGCGTCTACCGGGAATCCGTCCCGTTGGTGTCATCGGTCGAGGTGTTTTCTTTTGTACATCCGCGGCTCGATTGTCATGCGTTGGTTTACACGCTGTTTGGTGCCGACGCCCAGGCGTGCTTTGCCACGGTGTTCGACGACGCGTATGCAAAAACAACCACGTCGCCCGTGGACGAATACGACGAAGAGCAATTGATTCAGCGGGCGATGCCGGATCGACCGCTGACAGAATTGCTCGCACAACATCGCAAGGATGTCGAACAGTTTGCCGATCGGTCGCGGTTCGCAACAAACACCATCGAACAGGTTGTCGAGGCGTCGCAAGCCGTTTATCGAAACCCGGCGATTCTGCGGCAGTTGAAGCGGGACTTTCGAATTATCCTGCTCTCAAAAGTGGTGCTGCACGCGATTGGCATCGTGCCGATGTTGATCGGTGCCTGGATCTCGACGACGGTCGTGGCGCAAGAAGCGTTTCTGTTGGCCGCGGTTGGTTGGTCGTTGTTCTCAACGATTGTGTTTATTGGCATTCGAATCGTGTTGAAGTTTTCGGACATTCCCAAGTGGGCTGAACCAAATGAATGTCAACACGAAAAATGCGAACTTCCCGACGAGGCAATCACATGGGATTGGGGAAAGCGAAAGCACCTTGCGTTTGGGTTGCTGATCACGCTGCAATGCTGCCTCGGATTCGACATGCGCGGATTCCTCATCGCGACACTGATCACCTCTCTTGTGATGACTGTGCCTGTGGTTTGTGAATTAGTTCATGCTGCACGACTGTCGACCGAACAAAAGTAAAGCACCAACGCGAGAAAACTTATGAGCTACTGGCTATCGAAACTGATCGGCTGGCCGTTTTATGTCCTGCGGTATTGCACGCTCAAAACCGTGGCGTTTGTCGTCGACAAGACAACGACCAAGACAACCTATCGCGGAATGACGATTTACCTGGATGAGTGTTCCGGCGACGTCACGAACCTGGAGTTCGAAACCGCGAGGGACGTGATTGACCTGTTTCACGAACGATCGCCTCGCCGGATGGAGCGGTTCCGGCAATATGTCGACCATCTGTTTGTGACTCCGCGGACGGGAACGGGGCTCTACGTTCCCGAAACGCGCACATTTTGCATCGACCTGTCGTCGATGCGCAAATTCGAGGCCGAAGAGCAATCGATGATCCTCGACTACTATGTTGCAATTCTGGCCTATCACGCCACGATCATTCGCCTGAACTGCAAGCACTTTCGCGTGCGAAAGCAACTTGCCCGGCGCGTCAGCGCGATCGAAGTCAAAGAACTCAAACGCTGTATTGAATGTTGCTCGCCATGGCTGTCCGGCGAATTTGACTGGTCCGAGTTCGCGGACGAATCGCAGCAAGAGCGAGCGGATTACTGGGCCAGTTCCATCTTTCAGCGGATGCAGGAAAACTGGAAGGTCATCACCGCCAATCCGTTGGCTTCCCAATAGACCAGCCTGTCGTGCAACGCGGACGGGACCATCAACCGTGCATCATTAACCAAGCACCTCGTATTCGCGGTTTTTGACGATCCCGGGCATGGGGATCGGATATTTGCCTTCCGCGTTGGCAGGCAACGGCGAAGGTGAGTCGAACGCCAGCTTGTCGACATTGGGAGCAAACTCGTGTTCGCAGTTGAGCATCTGGTCACGAGTGATGATTTGGCCGGTATGAGCGGCCATGCGGCCCATCGAAGTCACGAGACTGGCCATCGCACCACGCTCGGCTTCACTGTAGACTTCGTCGTTGCGAATCGCGTTGATTAAATCATCCCACTCCACTTGATAGGGATTCGGTTCCGGTTGAGGATATTCCCAAACCAGGTCTTCCTTGACAAAGTTTTGGCCTTTGTAAATACGGCTCTTGGCGGGCAGATGGCCGCGGGTCGAGAAGACGGCCGAATGCTTGGAACCATGTACATATGTCGCGAATTCGTTGTGGCAACCGGGAATCGTGCGGCCGTCGACGAACAGTTTCGTGCCGTCTTCGAACGTGTACTCGATTGAGTAGTTATCGAAGTTTTGATCCACGTTGTCGAACCGATAATGGCGTCCGCCCGATGCCTTCGCATTGATCGGCCACGCACCTTTGGCCCAACATCCTTCGTCGATGTTGTGAATCAAAAAGTCGCTGACCGCGCCGCCGCTAAGCCACAGGAAGGCATGGAAACGGCTGATCTGGTACATCAGGTCGTTCATGTTGTCGGGCTTGGGACCTGTCGCGGCCGAGCCGGTTTCTCCCGCCATGCGATAAGCTCGCAGGAACAACACGTCGCCCAATTCGCCTTCGTGAATGCGCTTGGACAGTTCGCCGCGCGCCTTGCAGTGGCGACACATCAAGCCCACGCCGACTTTCAAATTCTTTGCAGCAGCTTGCTTTGCCAGTTCCAGCATTTTGCGAGTGGACGGGCCATCAACCGTCACGGGTTTTTCCATGAAGACATTAATGCCTTTTTCGATCGCGTACTTAAAATGCACCCAACGAAAGGCCGGCGGAGTTGTCAGAATGACCACGTCGCCAGGTTTCAGGCAATCCATCGCTTTTTTGTAACCTTCAAAGTCGACGAACGTGCGATCGTCCGGCACATCGGCTCTGGGACCGAACTTGCCCTTCAGGCTTGCGCGACTGGTCTTTAGTCTCTTGTCGAACACGTCCGCCATGGCGACCAGCTTGATCGGGCCATTCTTCACCGAAAGGGCGTTGGTTGCCGCTCCCGTGCCTCGCCCGCCACAACCAACCAAAGCGAGTTGAATCGTATTGTCCTCAGCGGCATGCACGTGTGGCACTGTTGCGCCGGCGGCCAATGTTGTCGCGGCAGCGATTGTGCCAGTGTTCTTCAAAAACTCTCGACGGGATGAACCGTTCGTGTTTGTTTCGCTCATATTCGGAAATCTCCAGTTTGGATGGATGGTGTTCGGTAACTTCTTCGTTTTTCGTGTAAGGTGCGCCAAACGCACCACAACATCTGGCCGTGGTGTGTTTCACACACCCGACATGCTGCGACCACAATTTGGCGATAAAAGTAGCATAATCCTTTCCCGGCGAGATTTCCAATCGCGTGCTCGCAAGAACGCGGAATCGCGGCTTGCGTGATCGGCGTAAATTCATCAAAATGGCTGTTTCCCATTTTCCGAAACAATTGACCGCTTGTAGAAAAACATGCCACCTTACCGACAATCTCGACCGACCCGATCCAAGAAAAAGGCCAAAACGAAAACTCGTGCCCCCAAAAAGGACCCGTTGTTCGTTGATGGCCAGCGGCCGCGTCCCTTGTACGTGGACTATAAGGACATCGAACTGCTGAAGAAGCTGGTCAATCGCCACGGGAAAATCGTCGGTCGCCGCAAGACGGGTTGCTCGGCCGCCAGTCAACACGCCGTCACGCAAGCCATTAAGCGAGCGCGATTTATGGCGCTGTTGCCCTTCAAAGGCGAATAGTTTGAAGAAAGTTCATGATCAAGGGCCTGTCGGCGGTGTCGCTGTCAGGCTTTTTTTGTGTCGAGAGTGAAGGGACGAGAGCACAGACCTTCGACTCTAAACCCTTGACCCTAGACCTCTAGACTCTCGACCAATGTTCAAAACTCAGCGACAAGTTCAATGGCGTGACACCGACGCGGCCGGCATCATGCATTTTTCGGTGTTCTTCACTTACATGGAAGAAGCCGAACACGAGTTGTTGCGCAGTGTTAGTTTGACTGTCTCGATGACCGACGAGGAACAACACATTAGTTTTCCTCGCGTGTCCGCCAAATGCGACTACCTGCGGCCTGTCCGGTTTGAAGACGTGCTGGACATCGAGGTGACGGTCGCTCGTATCGGGGACAAAAGTATTACGTACGACGTTTGTTTCAAGCATAATAGCAATGAAGTCGCCAAAGGTTCGATCACGGCTGTTTGTTGTCGAGTCGATTGTCACCCGCCTCAGTCCGTTTCGATTCCCAGCGGCATCAGCGACAAGTTGAAATCCTTCCTCAAGTAGGTCACGCTCTGCGTGACGCGCGCACATCACGAGGAGCGTGATGGCTACGATTCATGCCCGCCTATCTCGAAGAACTGACGATCCGCCTGTCCACGGGCCTCGCTGCGTTGCCTGACGATGTCCGTCAGAAGCACGCGACTTACTTAATGTCCGCTCAGCGACCCGATGGCGGTTTCGCCGGACGTGATGGTGACAGTGATCTTTATTACACCAGCTTCGGTCTGCGAGGGATGGCCATTCTCGGCGAATTGGACGGCGGACCCGCGGAACGGGCCGCTGATTTTTTGAAAGATCGCCTCACAGGCCGCGAATCGATTGTTGATTTTTTTTCGCTGATCTACGGGGCAACACTGCTCAATGTCTCGGCCGGCATCGACATCTTTGCTGATCTGTCCACCGACTGGCGCGCGGCAATCGCGGATTTGCTGCACCAGTTGCGGCGAGATGACGGTGGTTACGCAAAAGGCCCCGAAGGCAAAGCGAGCAGCACGTATCACACGTTTCTGGTCATGCTGTGCCTGGAAATGATTGAATCGCCGGTTGTCGAGCCGGAGCGAATCATCGAGTTTTTGGAATCGCAGCGAGCCGAAGACGGTGGGTATCGCGAGATTCGTGTTCAAAAACGAGCGGGCACGAATCCGACGGCCGCGGCGATCGGCGCGCTGAAGATGCTCGACGCGATCACGGACGACATTCGTGAAGACACGCTCGATTTTCTCTGTGAAACACAGACCGACGAAGGCGGCTTGCGTGCGAACACGCGCATTCCGATCGCCGACGTGTTGAGCACGTTCACGGGCGTGCTCACGCTGATCGACCTCGACGGGCTCCACGAAATCGATGTGCCACACGTGCAGCGATTCGTCGATTCGCTACAATTGGGCACAGGCGGGTTCCATGCAGCCGCGTGGGACCAGGCCCATGACGTTGAATACACTTTTTATGGACTCGGTTGCCTGGCGCTGCTGGCGCAGAAATAGCAAATCACAAATGACAAATCCCAAACAAATTTCAAGCTCCAAGTGCAAAACAACTTATGCACAAAGCTTTTGGGTATTTGAATTTTGAATTTGTTTGTAATTTGTTTTTTGTGATTTGTAAGTTAGAAAAAGATGGCGGATCTCCAAGTTAAAGACGTTGGCAAGGAATTCCCCACGCGGGGCGAACCGTTGGTGATTCTAAAAGGCGCCTCGCTGGAACTCTCGTCCGGTGAAAACGTCGCGATCATTGGCCCCAGTGGCTCAGGCAAGAGCACCCTGCTGCATATCATCGGCACGCTGGACGAACCGACTTCTGGCTCCGTTACTCTCGGTGGCGATAACCCATTTGAATTGGACGAGCCTCGACTGGCGGCGTTTCGCAACAAAAACATCGGTTTCGTTTTCCAGGAACATCACCTGTTGCCCCAGCTTTCGGTTTTGGAAAACGTCCTGATCCCCGCCGTGGCAAATGGTCGTGCGAGCAGCGAGACAAGCGATCGTGCCCGTGACTTGATCGAACGAGTTGGCTTGTCCGACCGCGTGGACCATCGACCCGCGGAACTCTCCGGCGGCGAGCGACAACGGGTTGCGATTGCACGGGCCTTGGTCTTGAATCCGCGATTGCTGCTTGCCGATGAACCAACGGGCAACTTGGACCGCACCAACGCGATGTCGGTCGGAAAGTTGTTGTTGGATTTGCAACAACAAGAGAAGACCATGATGATCGTCGTCACACACAGCGCGGAACTTGCGACGTTGATGCAAAAACAAATGGAACTCGATGACGGACAGTTGAAATAGTGTCGTCCTGGAAGTTTATCTGGCGAAGTCTGAAGCACCATTGGCGAATTAATTTAGCCGTGGGCCTGGGCGTCATGGCAGCGACCGCGGTATTGACCGGCGCTTTGTTGGTCGGCGACAGCGTTCGGGGCAGCTTGCTCGGACTGACACTCGATCGTCTCGGCAAAATCGACGAAATGTTGATCGGCGACCGGTTCTTTCGCGTCGAGTTAGCCGATGAGTTGTCCCGGGCCGAAGGATTTGGCGAACATTTTTCGGCAGCAGTCCCGGCAATCGTTTTTCCCAGCGGCACGGTCGAGCACAAAACTGACAAAGGAACGAATCGCGCCGCCCAAGTTTTGATCTTTGGCAGCGGCGAAGATCTCTGGCAATTGTCGAGCCAAGGTGTTCAACCCAAAAAGATTCCCCAGCGCGGTGAAATTGTGCTGAATGAGCCGTTGGCCGCGGACCTCGGCGTCACCACACTCGACGGCGACGACCCGCCAGTCGTGACGCTTCGAATTCCACAGGACGAAGCGTTGGCCGCGGATTTTTCCGTCGGCAAGAAAGAAGGATTGGTCGCCAGTGTCACTGAATTGAAGGTTGTCGCCATCATTCCCGCCAAGAGTTTGGGCCGTTTCAGCTTGCGCGCCAGTCAAAGCGTCCCACGCAACGCCTATGTTTCGACAGACACGATTCAGCGAGCGATCGAACAGTACGACAAAGTCAACGCCATTTTTGTTTCCGGCAAGTCAAACAGTTCGTGGCAAGATTCGGCGCCGAGCGAAGCACTGGCCAAATTGTTTCAGCCGAAGTTCGAAGATTACGGTTTCGTCATGAAACGCGCCGAACTCAAGTTTGGTATTGGCGACGACCAACCAGAGGAGACAATCTTCGACTATTTCAGTTTCTCGACTGACCGGATGGTTTTGGACGACGATGCCGCAACGGCCGCCGAGCACGCGTTCAAGACGAATCTTGGTCAGCCGATGTTCACCTATCTGGCCAACTCGATCGGTAAAGGAGAGCCGCCCGCAGAAGGCGAAGACGACAACGGGATTCCCTGGTCGATGGTGACGGCCGTTGATTTTTCGCCTCAGTTTGCTCCGACATCGTTGGAGACCGGTAAACCGATCGAACCGTTGGAAGACGACGAAGTCGTTCTGAATCAATGGTCCGCGGAAGATTTGAAAGCCGAGATTGGCGACAAAATCTACGTGAAGTATTTCGAGCCGGAAACGAGTCACGGCGAAGAAGTCACGCGCGTCGCGCGATTCGTCGTGAAAGATGTTGTCGGGCTGACCGAGCCGGTTCGCGAATTTGATCGACTTGGTCGGCGATCGTTCAAAGAAAAGCCAACGCTTGCCAATGACCCCGATCTAACGCCTTTCGTGCCTGGAGTGACCGACCAAAAGTCGATTGAAGACTGGAACTTGCCCTTTCCCACGGGCACCATCAGCGGTAAAGACGACAACTATTGGAAGCGTCATCGCACTACCCCGAAGGCGTTCATTTCACTAACGCGCGGCCGCGAGTTGTGGCAAAGTCGCTTTGGTGAAACGACAACGTATCGAATTCCGGCCGAGGGGACGACGGCCGACGAATTGAAAGCCGCGTTCCTCGCGCAAGCCAGCCGTGACGGCGTTCGGTTTGGCCTTGAGTTTACTCCGATCAAACGCAATAACGTGGCCGCGTCGTCGGGCACGACGCCTTTCGACGGTTTGTTCTTGGGATTGAGTTTTTTCATCATCGTCGCCGCGCTGTTACTCGTGTCGCTGTTGTTTCGTTTGGGAGTCGAACAACGGGCGAATGAACTTGGCATTTTGCTGGCGGTTGGTCTGATGCGAAAACTATCGACGCGGTTGCTTGTCGCCGAAGGGGCTATCGTGGCGGCGATCGGTGGGTTGGTTGGCGTCGTCGTGGGAGTTGGCTACGCATGGCTGATGCTAAAAGGGCTGACGACGATCTGGGTCGGCGCGATCTTAACACCGTTCTTGGAATACCATTGGACAACAAAGAGCCTTTTGATCGGATATTTCAGCGGCGTGCTCGTTTCGATGTTGACGATCGCCTGGAGCATCCGCCAAACGAAGCAAGTTTCGATTCGGCAATTGATGCTCGGACAAGCGTCGGAGAGCGGCGATTCGGTCGAGTCTCAGGGACGTTGGCCCGGGCGGATTGGCTGCTATCTGTTGATCATCGCCGCGGTGCTGGTTGGTGTCGCGACGCAATTGGGCGGCGAAGCCCAAGCGGGAGCCTTCGTTGGCGGTGGGATGATGCTGTTGTCCGGATTGCTGGTGTTTACTTGGCTTTACCTGCGTCACGGCAGCCGGAAAGCTCAGGGCAGCAACCTTGGACTCGTTCGGCTGGCGACACGCAACGCGGGCCGCAATCCGACTCGCAGCACGATCACGATCGGCCTGGTGGCGTTCGCAAGTTTCCTGATCGCGGCGATGAGTTGTTTTCGCCTGGCGCCGACCGAACAAGGCACCGGCGGATACGGTTTGATCGCGCAAAGCAGCCGGCCGATTTTCGCGGATCTCAACACCCGACAAGGTAAAGAGGAAATGCTCGGCGACGCGGCGGACGACTTGCATGGAATGGACGTGGTGTCAATGCGATTGCGTCCGGGCGACGATGCGAGTTGCAACAATCTCTACCAGTCGAGCCAGCCACGAATGTTAGGCGTTAAATCAAAAGGATTAGGCGAGTTTTCTTTTAGCGCGTACGCCGACCATCCAAGTGGCCGGAACTTAAAGGGACACGGCTCGTGGCGAACTCTCGACCGAAAGTGGATGGAAATTCCCGAAGACGTAATCCCGGTCGTAATCGATAAAAACACGGCAATGTACAGTTTGAAGTTGTACTTCGGCATCGGACAGGAATTCGAGCGCGAGTACGACGGGCAGAAGATCAAGTTTCGCGTTGTTGGGTTGTTGGAAAACAGCGTGCTACAAGGCAGCCTGATCATTCACGAAGATGATTTTAGAGAACTCTTTCCACAGATCAGCGGCTATCGGTTTTTTCTGCTGAGCGGCTCCGAAAGGACGTTGCCGATTTTAGAGGAAAAGCTTGGGGATCAAGGGTTCGATGCCCAGTTGTCCGTCAAAGTGCTCGAGCAATTGTTTGCCGTGCAGAACACGTATTTGAGCACGTTTCAAAGTCTCGGAGCGTTGGGTTTGTTGCTGGGAACGATTGGCTTGGCGACGGTGCAACTGCGCAGCGTGCTCGAACGGCGGAAGGAATTGGCGTTGATGCGAGCGTCGGGTTTTGCTCGTGGGCGTTTGGCCAAGATGGTGGTGATCGAGAATGGGCTGTTGCTGTTTGGCGGTTTGTTCACAGGAATCGTGGCCGCCTTGTTGGCCGTGTTGCCGCACATGGTGTTTGGTGCCGCGTCAGTGCCGTTTACTGAGTTGGCCGTGATGCTCAGTCTTGTTTTGATTGTCGGATTCTTGTCAGGATTCGCCGCGGTTCGCGCGACACTGAACGCTCCGTTGTTGTCCGCGTTGCGCGGGAATTAAAGACTCTGCGTCCTCTGCGCCTCCGCGTTTCTAAAACGCAGAGGCGCAAAGAACGCGGAGAATGAGAATGAAAACTGCTTTTGCCATTGCTGCCCATCCTGATGACATCGAGTTCTTCATGTCGGGGACGCTGATTTTGTTGAAGGATGCAGGATACGAAATCCACTATATGAACGTCGCCAACGGTTGTTGCGGCACGACTCAGTACGACGTCGAAACCATCGCACGTATGCGGCGCGGCGAGGCGATGAATGCGGCGAAATTGATTGGTGCGGTGTTTCACGACAGCATCTGTGACGATCTGGCGATATTCTATGACAAACCGACGTTGGCCAAAGTTGCTTCGGTGATGCGCGACGTCGCACCGGAAATCGTTTTGACCCACGCACCCAGTGATTATATGGAAGACCACATGAACGTTTGCCGGCTGGCCGTGACGGGTGCGTTTTCGCGTGGAATGCCGAACTTTCCAGTCGATCCGCCCCGCGATCCGATCGATGGCAACGTGACGGTGTACCATGCTCAGCCGTATTCGCACCACGCGCCGCTTCGCGAACCAGTCCAGCCCGATTTGTTCGTCGACGTGACCGACGTGGTTGAAAAGAAAGTCGAGATGTTGGCGTGTCACGTCAGCCAAAAACAATGGCTCGACGAAAGCCAGGGACACGATTCGTATTTGGAAACGTTACGCCAACTCGATCGCCAGTGCGGTCAGATGTCCGGCAAGTTTGAGTTTGCGGAAGGTTGGCGGCGGCACTTGCATCTCGGTTTCTGCGGGCCGGATGACGATCCGCTGAGCGATGCGGTGGCGTCGCGCGTGTTGCGGAATCCTGCGGCTTGAGCCCCGTGCATGCTTGGCGCGGAGTTGCTACACTGCACACACAATCATCAACACACGGGAGTTTCCTTCATGAAATTTGTTCTTGTTTTGCTGGGCATTGCTTTGACGGTCGCTTGCTGGGGGTCATATGGTTCGGTCTTGCACAAGGGACAACACGCGCTGGACAACGACCGCCTCAAACCGTTGATTTGCGTCGGCTTGGCCTATCTTATCGTGGCCATCATCGTGCCTGTCGTCTACCTGACGCTCGAAGGCACCTTGACCAGCGGTTGGACGATGAAAGGGATTAGTTGGAGTATGTTTGCCGGAACTGCCGGAGCGCTTGGGGCGCTGGGTATCATCATCGCGCTGACCAGCGGTGGCAATCCGATCTATGTCATGGCATTGGTCTTTGGTTGTGCGCCGGTCATCAACGTGTTCGTGTCGATGTATTTTCAAAAGATCCCAATGAAGGACATCAGCCCGATTTTCTATGCCGGCATGATCCTGGTCGCGGTCGGCGCGGCGACGGTGCTGTTGTTTCAGCCCAGAAAACAGCCGCCCGCGCACGATGACAAACCCGCGGCGCAAGAAAAAGTCGTCGACGAAAACGGCAACGAAGAAACGGCTTAATAGTGTTAGACGGATTGGCAATCCGTCCTACTGAACATGCAACGAAGCGAACTCATCGCGAAGGCAAAAGAGGTTCGGAGCCGTGCTTACGCTCCGTACTCGGACTTTCAAGTCGGCGCGGCGGTGTTGACGGCGTCAGGGGAAGTTTTCATCGGCTGTAACGTCGAAAACGCATCCTATGGACTGGCAATCTGTGCCGAACGCGTGGCGTTGTCGTCGGCCGTGGCGGCTGGATTTCGGTCCTTTCAAGAGATCGCCATCGTCACCAGCGGCGGCCACGCACCCTGCGGAGCTTGCCGTCAGTTTATGGCGGAATTCGGAACGGACTTGAAGGTTGTGCTCGTCAATGCGGACGACGACCAGATTCGAGATACGCTACTTGGCACTCTCTTACCAGACACTTTTCACGGTCCAGTTGTTTAATAACGGCGCGGTCCAAAAAGGCCGGAACAAGCTTGCGCTGTTCCGGCGAATTGCCGATGCCGGAACTGCTCAGAGCTTGTTCCGGCCTACTAAATCAAGATGCCGGCAATGCAGGCTGTCATGCAGCATGCAAGTGCACCGCCGATCATCGCCCGCAGGCCGAGTCGCGCCAGATCGCTGCGCCGGTCGGGCGCGAGTCCGCCGATGCCGCCGATTTGAATGCCAATGGCAGCGAAGTTAGAGAATCCACTCAGGGCGTAAGTAAGAATGTGCTGGCTGCGCTTGCTGATTTCGATGGCTGAGTTGTCTGCTGTCCACTCCCCAAGTTGCTTGTAGGCGATCAGTTCGTTGGCAACCATTTTCAAACCGAGCAACTCGCCGGCAGCGAGACAATCGCGCGACTCAATTCCCATCAGCCACGCGAATGGTGCAAATGCGTATCGCAAGAATAGTTCAAGCGACCATGTTTGGCCGAACCAGGAACCCACACCGCCAATGATGGCGTTGATCATGGCAATCAACGCGAGAAATGCGATCAGCATGGCTGCCACGTTGAAGGCCAGCGTCATTCCGTCGGTCGCGCCGATCGACGCAGCTTCCAGAATGTTGGCGCCTCGTCGCGGGATTTCGACTTTGACCGTGCCCAGCGTGTCAGGAGTGTCGACTTCGGGTTGCATCACTTTTGCAATGAGCAACGCCGCGGGCGCGGAGATCACCGACGCTGTCACAAGATGCCCCGCATCGATTCCCATCCCATGGTAGAGTGCCAGCAAGCCGCCTGAAATCGTTGCGAAGCCGCCGACCATCATCGCGTTCAGTTCGGATGTCGTCATGCCGCTGATATACGGTCGCACGACGAGTGGTGCTTCCGTATGTCCGACGAAAATGTTTGCCGCCGCCGACAAGCTCTCGGCACCAGATGTTCCCAGCGTGAATTGCATCAACTTTGCCAACACCTTGACGATCCATTGCATGACGCCTAGGAAGTATAAGATCGACATCAGCGATGCGAACACGATGATCGTTGGCAAAACGTTGAACGCGAACGCTCGCATCAACGTATAGCCGGGCGGAAGTTTCGCCTTTTCGGCGTCGTTCCAAGGCTCAATGCCGAATACAAACTCGGCACCCACGTTCTTGAATTCGTCAAGCTTCGCGAAGGCGAAGTTGATACCGTCGAATAACCATTGGCCAGGCGGTGTCAATAACAAGACGATTGCAAGCGCAAATTGCAACAACAATCCGCCAACCAGAATCCGCAGACTGACGCTGCGCTTGTGCGAACTCAGCAGCCACGCCAAGCCAATCATCACGAAGAGTCCGAACAGGGCGAGGAGACGGCTTGCGATCATAAATCTTCTTTACGGCGAAAGGGACTGTAGAACAATTGGCCCAATTGTTCCCGGAGCAATTGAGACAATTGCTCTACACAACTAGGTCGTATTAAAAATCCGATCGCCCGCGTCGCCGAGGCCAGGGACGATAAACTTCTGCTCGTTCAAATGCTGGTCGATCGCACAGACGTAGATCTGCGTGTCGGGAAAACTCGACGTGACTGTTTCGATGCCTTCGGGCGCTGCGATGACGGCGAGCAGCTTCAATTTGGGCACACCCCAGCGTTGTAACGTTTCGAGCGCAACCGTTGCCGAGCCGCCAGTCGCCAGCATCGGATCGAGCACGAGTCCAACGTCCACCGGATCAGTTTCGGGCAATTTGTTGTAGTAACGCACCGGCTGGGCGGTTTCTTCGTCGCGATAAAGTCCCAAATGCCAAACTTCCGCCGTGGGGATCAAGTTCAAAACCGGATCGACCATTCCCAGACCCGCGCGAAGAATCGGTACCAGGCCGATGCGTTCGCCCAGCACGCGGCCTGTCATCGTCGTCAGCGGCGTTTTGACCTCAACGTCATTCAAGACCAAATCGTTGGTCGCTTCGTACGCCAACAGCACGGCAAGTCGCTGAATCAACAACCGAAACTCATCCGGAGGCGTCGATGCATCGCGAAGCCGCGACAAGTGATGCTTGATCAGCGGATGATCAACTTCGTAAACTTTCGACATGTTTTCACCTGTGGCACAGACGTCCCAGCTTGTGTTTATTCATGGATCAAGGGCAAGCGGGGAAGCTTACCCTCACATTTGAGGAAGAACGTGGTTGCACCGCAACCGAACAAGATTAGACTTGCTTCAACCTATCACAACGCCACGGGGCGTGCAAAAGGACCGAATGATGAAATTAGGTTCGTTGATACTCGTTGGTTGTCTCGCAAACTTCAGTTCATTCGCCAGCGCGATCGAACCCATCAAGCCGATCGTCCGGTGCATTCCACCTCCTGGTATTGACCAATCTTATAGCCACGTTGACCTGAGTTTTAAACTTCTCGATATGAGATCTCGAATTAGAGGATTGAAGCATCGATTGTCAAACGACATCGCCGGAGATGTCGCTGCGAGGTTCGCAACCTACGCCCCTGATGTCGAAGTGTTTCTCAAGGCTGCCGAATTCGCCGTGAGACTCGGGGAATTCTACAATAGGACTGAACTTTCACGAGTCGATGAAATGATGAAAGTAGCCGAAAAGCGACTTGACCATTTGTACGCCTTCAAGACTCCTTGGACGACGCAGCGCGGATTAGTTGTGCGCGGCTATCGCTCGTCGATCGATGGCTCGGTGCAACCGTACGGACTGGAGATTCCCGAAGACCTCGATTTATCCAAGTCCGTGCCGTTGTATGTCTGGCTACACGGCCGCGGCGACAAGACCACCGACTTGCACTTCATTCATCAACGCATGACGCGGCCAGGTCGAATTCAGCCTAAAGACGCGATTGTGCTACACCCATTCGGCCGGCATTGCATGGGATTCAAGTCGGCGGGCGAAGTCGATGTGCTCGAATCTATCGCGCATGTTTCCACGCAATACAAGATCGACCCGGATCGCATTGTGCTGATGGGGTTTTCGATGGGTGGCGCCGGTGTGTGGCACATTGGGGCTCATTACGCTGACCGATTTGTAGCGATGAGTCCCGGTGCGGGGTTCGCTGAGACAGCGAGATACAATCGTATGACCAAGGAAAACTATCCGCCTTGGTACGTCCAAAAGTTGTGGGGGTCGTACGACGTGCCCGGTTACGTGCGCAATTTGTTTAATTTGCCGGTGGTCGCGTACAGCGGCGAATTGGACAAACAGATCCAGGCGGCACGTGTCATGGAAGAGGCATTTGTCGAACATGACAACAAGTTGCCGCACATTATTGGCCCCGGTGTGGGGCACAAATATCACCCGGACTCGTTAAAGGAACTCATGGGTCGAATGGATGTGGCTGTGCAAGAGGGCCTCGATCGCGCACCGAAGAAGATCTCGCTGCAAACTCGTACGCTGCGATATTCCAAAATGCACTGGATCGTCGCACACGGCCTCAACGAACATTGGAAAGATGCACGCATCGATGCGGAAGTCAAATCAAACGGTGCCGTCCACATCACGACGAAAAACGTCAACGCCTTTGCCGTCTTGCCGCCGTACTTACCGAACAGCGGCAATGTTGTGGTCGACGGCCAATCCCTGGCCGTGCCAGTTGCCGGGCCTCATCGTTCGGAAACGATCTTGGCGCGATCTGATGACGGTTGGGAGTGGATGAAAATTGGCGACTATCATGAGTCGGTTCTACGCAAGATCCCCGGCCGACAAGGTCCGATCGACGACGCATTCATGGAACCGTTTCTGGTCGTCAAGCCGGGCAAATCGAAGAACCAACGCTTGCAGCAATGGATCGATTTCGAGTTCCAACATTTCGTCGATCGCTGGCAAGCATTGTATCGGGGCGACGTCCGACAAAAGTCCGCGGATGAAGTCACCCGCGAAGACATCCAACAATACCACTTGATACTGTGGGGTGATCCGTCGTGCAATCCGATCATCCAACGATTGGCCGATCGCCTGCCGATGGATTGGAACGAAAAGGAGTTGAAGATCGCCGGCAAGTCCTACGACGCGTCGATCCATCTGCCGCTGATGATCTATCCCAACCCCGAACAACCGTGGCACTACGTCGTCATCAACAGCGGCCCCACGCATCGCGAAGGCCACGACCGGACCAATTCGCTGCAAAACCCAAAGCTTCCCGACTGGGCCGTGATCGACATTCGACAGCCGCCCGACGAATTCACGCCAGGCAAAGTCGTTGCCGCCGACTTTTTCGACGAAATGTGGCAAGTTCGAAAATCAAAACGCTAGAATTGTTTGACGTTTTAAACGCTCGCCAAGCGAGAGATCGCCAATGCCAATCGTTCGATCACGGTTTCATCGTGGTCGTAACTCAAGCTGATCCGCAACAACGATTCACCTTCGGGTACAGTCGGAGGGCGAATTCCCGGAACAAAGTAACCTTCTTCACGCAGACCCGCTGCAATCTTCATGGTTGCAATTGGGTCGCCCAGGATGACCGGCACGATCTGACTTTGACTTGAGCCGATTTGCAATCCGTCTTTTCGCAGTCGTTCACGAAGCTGCACGGCGCGCCCAAGAAGTTCCGTTCGTCGCTGGGGTTCGTCGCGGATGATTTCGATGGCCCTGAGTCCCGCCGCACAAATCGCCGCAGGCATGGCAGTGGAAAAGACGTATGGACGGGCGCAGTTGCTGAGCCAGTCGATCAGCGTTTGTGTTCCGGCGACGAAACCGCCGATCGAGCCGAGAGCTTTGCTTAACGTTCCCACTCGAATCGAAATCCCTTCTTCGACGCCGAGATGTTCAGCGACACCTCGGCCGTGGTTGCCGAAGACGCCCGTCGCGTGGGCTTCGTCGGTCATGAACATCGCGTTGTGCCGTGCCGCTAAATCAGCGAGATCGGCAAGCGGCGCGAGGTCGCCGTCCATACTGAACAACGAGTCGGTGACGATCAGCTTCTTATCTGCTTTGGTTTCCTGCAAAAGATCGCGCAGGTGCGAGACGTCCACGTGACGATAGACGTGAACCGACGCGCCGGACAACCGGCAGCCGTCGATGATGCTGGCGTGGTTCTTTGCATCACTGAAAATGACGTCACCGCGACCGGTCAGCGAGCAAATCGCGCCCACGTTGGCGGCGAAGCCGGAGGAAAACAAGAGCGCCGCTTCGGTGCCTTCGAAATCAGCGATCTCGCGTTCAAGCTGGGCGTGCAAAGATTCGCGGCCGGTGACCAGCGGACTGGCGCCGCTGCCCCAGCCGGTTTCTGCGGTTGCCCGGCAAACTGCTTCAGCTAGCCGTGGATCGGCTGCCAGTCCGAGATAATCATTCGAACCAAAATTGATCAGTTCGCGGCCGTCGATCGTAATACGGTCGGCTTGTTGCATGCCGTCGCGATGGCAGAGAAATCGGCGCAGACCCGCGCGTTGCAGCTCTTCAAGATCATCGTCAATCCAATCAAGCGCATTCATCCCTTGTTTTTACCGCGACCGTATCTTTCTGTCATCTCATCTTTCTGTCTGACAGAAAGATAGCACGACAGAAAGATATTTATGAGCGGAAATGGCGGTCGAAGGCCGAGCGGATCCAATCGGACGTGCGGTGGTAGAGATGCACGCCGATCGATTCGTCGCAGGGACGGATCGATACGGTGCAGACTTGTCCAACGAACAACGACTGGTTCATGTCGCGGGATGTGGTCAACCGGGCGGCGAATCGCGGAGCCAGGAACTCCATCGCGTCGGCCGGCGATTCGTCGGCCTCTCCTCTTTGGTGTACGGCCAGCGGACCCGCGTTTGCGGATGACAAAGCCGCGTGCGGGATCACCTTCGATGCACGTGGGTTGACTTCGTCCAGCTTGGCTCGGAACGATTGGCCGGCGGCTCGCACGTGAAGTTGCTGTTCGATGGCGGATCGGAATGTGTCGAATTCTGGCTGGGCAATCGATGCACGCAATTCTTTCGTGTCGTCATTTCCGAGCGTGGCGATTTCGTCGCCGGTGTGCAGGTATTGGCCGATCATCGTCGAGAGGTTGCGTGCGACAACGCGTCCCTTGCCGGTTGCACGGACGGTCAGCCCGGCGACTTGCTCGCGCGTTTCGCAAAGTTGCTTCATCTTGGCGTCGCGTTGTTTGTCTTCCGCCTGTTGAAGTGCCAGGTCGCCGTTTTGTTGGTGAACGCGGCTGCGGATTCTCGATTGTTCGATCGATAGCTCCAGGTCCGTTTGCTTTTGTCGCAGCTCGTCGTTTTGCAAGACGACGAGCAATTGGCTTTCGTCGACCAGTTGGCCATCGCGGACGAGGATCTGTTGAACGAAACCAGGACTTGCCGCGCGGATCACGTTTGGCGGCGCGAAC
>CAYFJO010000164.1:0-21652 GCA_964343305.1 uncultured Pirellulaceae bacterium
AGTTTCTTCCAGTCTTCCGGCTTCTTGATCGGATAGTCCGCCTGCACGGGCGGCTGCATTCCGCCTCTTACGTTGACGGTGACACCCCAGTCCACGACCGAGTACAGTCCGTAAGGTGAGAACTTGATGAAGTCCAGATCGAGCTTCCGCTGAAGCGCCAGCGCCAACTCGGCAAGGCGGCGCGGTGCACGATCGCGGTTGGGAAAGTGCCACCAGAATCCAAACGGCAGGCGATCCGTCTCTTTCATCGCCAAGGCGTTCTCGATTCGCTGCCTGTGACTCATCGCCGACTTAGTCGCGGTGGCCGCAAAGGCAAGAGAATTTCCCAGCGCCAAGCTCGTAGTACCCGTGGCGATCACATCGAGAAACCGACGACGGCTCAATTCACTTGTGCTCTTGCTCATCGTGTTACCTCCCACCTGTTGCGTGTAAACAAACAGCTTGAAAAAACCAGTTGAGTTTTGGCGATTGGTCTTCCGTTGATACTACAATCGTAACGCAGATGGATTGGATGCGAACGCCCCCTTGTTTCTACTCAAACTGTAAGAACGGCCATCGCGAGCAACGTTTGTCATGGAGAATCGGTCGAAGCAGTGGGCAACGAATGAAAAAACGCAACGAATGAAGAAAAGTGCGTGCCAGAATTCGTTGCGTTTTATTCATTCGTTGCCCCATTCCGTTTACCGCGATGCCGCCAGCGACAGCAGTGATTGCCCAGGGACCAGAAAGAAACCGAAGCGGTCGTCACAAAGATGTTGGCGCTCCGGAGTACCGGATTCGTCAGCTTAGCTGTCGCCCTGACGCCCCAGCCTCTTTCAACATCTTGACTGGTACTTGGGCCCGTGCTCAACCGCTTCGGCACGTTGCATTGTAAATAACTTGCGCTTCACCGGGAACCAAATGCACGACGGATTTCACCTGATTTCGTTTATCGTTGTTGAGGATCTAGAAGAACCGCCATGAAGATGCTCGTACCGACCAAACGCCTGCCGGATCCCGATCAGAAGATTCGCGTCCGCGACGAGGCCAAAGTGAACTGATCGGGTAGGACCAACGCGGGATTGCGCCAAGAATCTGGACAGAAAGATTAAGGGACAGAAAAATGGGGAGAATTAGGATTCGGTCTTACCCGATTTCGGAATCATCTGCCGGCATTACGGGACTTCGATCTTTCTGTCCCCTAATCTTTCTGTCCAAATCCAGTCGTCGATCGTTACGCCCGGGTCAGTTGATTAGGGGCTGGTTCTGGCGCCGAACGGGATACAAGTCGGCTTGAATCAGTTGCAGCGAAAGAACCGTGGCTGTGGATGAATACGTGCTGACTCGGAAGCCCGGTATTTGGGAAAAACTGGGTTTCGATGAGGAAGAGGTTTTGGCGCCCGCGGTGGCTGGCGGAGAATAAAGTGTGGTAGAATCAATCATTCCAATGGATCACTTGACGCGGATGAATTCGCCACCCAACCAATCTACACAGCAGAGTTGATTCGATGGACGCAAAGTGTGAACGCGAAGAAACACCCAAACGGGCCGCCATGGTGTACGTGGATAAGGCGTGGGTTGAATCCTACGGATCGGGCACGTTTGAAGACGCGTTGTACGAGTTGTCGCTACAGGCCAGGCTCTTGGTCGAGGCACACCAGGTGGCGATCAGTTATGTTCCTGACGGCGATTTCCAGGCCGCCATGCACACGCATTCGTTTTCCGAGAAGTATGAAAAGTACAACACCTACGACGTCATGCCCACGGGCGAGGGGATTTGGGGACTCGTTGTCAAAGACCGCCGCGCCGTCCGCATGACGGACGAAGAACTCAAGTCTCATCCGCAGTGGAAGAATTTCAGCGACATGAAAGACGACCGCGGCTTGGAACATCCGCCCATGCGAGGCTGGTTGGCCCTGCCCATCTTGCGGCAAGACGGCGGGTTTGTCGGCGTGCTGCAGGCCAGTGACAAATACGAAGGTGAATTCACTCAGGAAGACCTCGACGCCTTAACGCATGTCGCAAACATGATTGCCCCCACGTTTGAGCTTCAGTACGTGAATCAAAAGCTGCAACGGCATACGGAAGAGCTGGAGAAGAAGAACAAAGATCTTGAACGTTTCAATAAACTGGCAGTGGGCAGAGAACTGAAGATGGTTGAGCTGAAAAAAGAGGTCAACGAACTGTCGCGGGAGCTGAATCGGCCGGAGCCTTACGAGACGGTGAAATAGCCGCGATGTCAGTGACCATCTGAGCGTTCAATAACACGGTGAGCAAAGTCGTCGAGGGTCTCAACAACTACTGGTTCCACGTCGTCGATCTACCGCCGCATTAACCCGTCAAATCGTCCGGCGATCACCTAACGACGATTTGACACGAACAACCGCCATGAAGATACTCGTACCGATCAAACGCGTGCCGGATCCCGACCAGAAGATCCACGTCAGGACCGATGGCTCCGGCATCGAGACGGACAACCTGGAGTTTCAGATCAATCCCTTCGACGCTATCGCGCTGGAGGAGGCTCTGTGCATCCGGGAGCGTCTTTCGGAGCCGGTCAATGTCGTGGCTGTGAGCATCGGCGGAGACGAATACGAAGCGGAACTCCGCCTGGCGCTGGCAATCGGCGCCGACCAGGCGTTGCTGGTCCAGTACCCTCAACCACTCGATCCATGGAATGTAGCGCGCTTGCTGTGCGCCGTCGTCCAGCGAGAGAACCCGCAACTGGTCATCATGGGCAAGCAGGCAGTCGACGATGATGCCAACCAAACCGGCCAGTTTCTGGCATCCCTTCTGGATTGGCCGCAGGCGACATTCGCCTCGAAGCTGGATCTTGTCGATGGGGGACTGCGCGTCGATCGCGAGACCGACGCGGGAGTCGAGCGCGTTCGAGTATCACTTCCCGCGGTGGTGACGACGGACCTGCGCCTGAACGAACCGCGCTACGCGGCGCTGCCGAGTATCGTGAGAGCGATGAACAAGCCGCTGAAACGGGTTCCGCTCGAGGAGCTGGGCCAGGTGGTCGAGGCTCGAATACGAATCCTGCACATGGCAACCCCATCGACCGAGCGTTGCGGTATCCGTGTCAAGGATGTGGACGAATTGCTCCGCCGATTACGGGACGAAGCCGAACTGATCAAGCATTAACGGTGGAGTTCCGCAATGCGCGTTCTGATCATCGCCGAACACGATTCAAAAACAGTCAAGCTCGGCAGCTTGTCGGCAGTCGGATTTGCGAACTGTATTGCAGCCGAGACAGACGGAGAGGTCGAGATCCTCGCGCTGGGTGCGGATCTGGGGCAGGTGTCGGAACATGCAGCGGATTATGCTCCCGTGCTCGTTGCCGACGCAGGCGCGCTCGGCAAGCCGGTTGCCGACCGATATGCGAAAGTGATTGCCCAAGTGGCGAAGGACCGGGCCGCAAATCTGGTTGTGGCAGCATCAACAACATTCGCCAAAGACATCGTTGCCCGCGCTGCCGGTCTTCTGGGAGGGGCGATGGCGAGCGACGTTGTCGGACATGAATTCCAAGACGGCACGCTGTTGGTGAAGCGACCCATGTTCGCCGGAGCGGTGACCGCTACGGTTGTGCTGAATGGTGAGCCGAAGATCATGACGATCCGCCCTTCCGCGTACCTGCCGGCTGATCCGAAGGACACTTCATGCGCTGTTACTCAGGTCACGGTCGACGAGGCTTCGCTGCCGCATGAGATCGAGGTGTTGGGCCTGGAATCGAAGGCTTCCTCGAGGCCCGACGTGACCGAAGCACGCATCGTTGTTTCCGGCGGACGCGCGATCAGAAACGCAGAGGATTTCGCGAAACTGGTCGGCGGCCTGGCGGACCGGCTTGGCGGCGCAGCCGGCAGTACGCGGGCTTTGGTCGATGCCCGCATCGTGCCCCATGCACTTCAAATCGGCCAGACTGGTAAGATCGTGGCTCCCGAACTGTACATCGCGCTCGGTATCTCGGGTTCTGTGCAACATCTGGCAGGGATGAAGGACTCGAAGGTCATCGTTGCCGTGAACACGGACCCTGATGCGCCAATCTTTGAGGTGGCCGATTACGGACTGGTGGGCGATCTGTACGATGTGGTCCCGCAGATGATCGCAAAGCTCAATGCCGGATGAATCGTTGACGCGCGAAGTGTTTGGAAACATCGACGCGGTGTCGAGGGCCGTGTTCTACGCTCTTGCCGCTGGCTCTGGCGCGTGTTTTGCATTCGGCGTCTATCGCCGCGTGCGGTTATGGAGACTGGGGCGGGAAACAGGAAACAAGGTTGAGTGGCGGGCAACGTTGACTCGCTTCATCACCAATGTCATGTCCCAGCGGACACTGCGCACCGGGCGCCGCTGGGCCGGCGCGGCGCACTTGCTGTTGTTCAGCGGCTTCGTCGTGTTGTTCATCGGCACGCTGCTGATTGCGGTCGAACACTACGCCGCGGCTGCCTTGGGCCGCGACGTGGACAAACCACTATTTCACAAGGGTCTGTACTTCGCGATCTACGAGGTCGTCCTGGACACGGCTGGCATTGCGATGCTGGTGGGCTGCGTCGGGTTCATTCATCGCCGCTGGCGGTCAACAAGTAGCATTTCACACACGTGGCTCGACTGGGTAGTGCTCTGGGTGCTGGCTCTGATTTGCGTCACCGGCTATCTGACTGAGGGCTTGCGGATCATCCGCGAGCAGACACCGCAGCCGGCGCTTTCGTACGTTGGCCTTGCTGTTGCGCGATTGTTTCAAATGCTTGTCACGACGCGCGGCAGTGCCGCGGCCATCCATTTCGGTCTGTGGTGGATCCATGCCGTATTGGCGCTGGGCCTGATCGCGGCGTTTCCGTATACACGATTGCTGCACTCGATTGCCGGCGCGATCAGCGTCGCCACGCGCAGCGAAACGCCTGGTGTGATGACGCCCATCTCGATCGAAGAAGTGGAAGAAACCGGCCGGGTTAGAGTGGGTCGCGTGCAAGATTTCTCGCGGCGACAGTTGCTGACGTTGGACGCCTGCGTTTCCTGCGGACGATGTCAGGACGCCTGTCCAGCGTACGAAGCAGGCAAACCGCTGTCACCCCGCGACGTGGTGCAAGATATCCGGGCTCACCTGAATGAAGTGGGATGTGCCCTCTTTTGTAGGACGGAATGCCATTCCGTCCAGAACGGATTAGCAATCCGTCCTACATCGCTTCCGTCGCTGATCGGCGATACGATCGCGGCCGAAACCGCCTGGTCGTGTACGACGTGCCACGCGTGCGTCTACGTGTGCCCACTGGGCGTCAACCCGCTGGGCTTCATCACCGACATGCGTCGCAACCTTGTGGGCGATGGTCACCTGCGCGGCGCGCCCGCCACGGCGCTTCAGAGAATGCAAAGATCGGGTAACCCGTGGGGCCTGCCGGCTGACGAGCGGTTCAATTGGGCGCGCGGTCTCGACGTGCCAATCGCTGCCGAGGCCAATAGTTTTGAGGTTCTCTACTGGGTCGGCTGTGCCGCAGCGTACGATCGTCGCGTTCAAAAGGTGGCCCGTGCCGTTGTCAAACTCTTGAGGGCGGCCAGCGTCAACTTCGCCGTGCTCGGCCCCGAAGAACGATGCACCGGCGAATCGGCGCGGCGGATGGGAGAAGAGTTCTTGTTTCAGGAGCTTGCCCAAGCCAACTTGGAAACGCTTGACCGGTACCACGTGAAGAAGATCGTCACTCACTGCCCACATTGCTTGAACAGTTTCAAGAATGATTATTCGCAATTGGGCGGCCGGTTCGAAGTAATGCACCACACCCAGTTGCTCGCCCAACTGGCCGACGAGGGAAGACTTCTTACCGGAACAACATCGCCAGGCTGCAACCGCAAGCTGACCTACCATGATCCGTGTTATCTGGCGAGGGTCAACGACGTGATGGCAGCGCCGCGTCGGCTAATCGATTTGTGCAATACCACTCAAGGCGATGAAGCGCTGATCGAGATGCCACGTCACGGTCGCCAGACCTCTTGCTGCGGAGCCGGCGGTGGGCGGATGTGGTTCGACGATGCTCCGGACGGCCGTGTCGGCGCAGGCCGAGTGAAGGAAGCACTGGAGACCGGTGCCGATACCGTCGCGGTCTCGTGTCCGTTCTGCCTGATCATGATCAGCGACGGCGTCGCTGCGCAAAACTCCCACATGAAGGTAAAAGACGTTGCCGAATTGCTCGCCGAAACACTCGACACGGACGGGGCCGCGTGACAAGATGCACCGGAGAGTTACACGAGGAGATTTGGAATGCCCCAAAAGACATTTGACGCCATCGTGATCGGCGGCGGGATCATAGGTGTCTCCTCAGCCTATCAACTGGCTTGCCGCGGCTTGCGGGTTGCGATCCTTGAAAAAGGGCTGCACGTCGCTGCAGGCTCAACAGGCCAATCGTCGGCTGTCGTTCGACAACGTTACGCGAATATCCAGCTCGTGCAATTGGCCCACTGGAGTCTGCAAATGTTTCAGAACTGGTGCGAGCGACTGGAGCTGAAAGAGAACCGTTCACGGTTCTTGCCTGTCGGGGTTGTGTGGCTCCCCGGCAGCGACGGGGATGATGCAAGCGAGTCAATACGCCAGTTTCAGCAGGCCGGCGCAGTTGGCGGGTTGTGCGCTGTTGACGAATTGCATAGCCGTTACCCGTCACTGAACTTGTGCACCCAAGCGCTGGACATGACGGGCATCGATCATGACTGCGCTGACCCGCAGGAAATCTTCTGGGAACCGGAGGGCGGATGCGCCGATCCCCAGGGAACGACGGAAGATTTACTTCAGGCGGGGAGGGGCAAAGGTGTAAAGCTGTTTGTCGAACATGAGGTTACTGGAATCGAAGCGGTGGATGGGGGTGGCTTCAGTGCGGTCCATTGTGCCAATGGCGAAGTGTTTAGCTGCAGACTTCTGCTCAATGCTTGCGGTCCGTGGTGCCAGCGAGTCAACGAAATGGTAGGCGTTACGCTGCCGATGCAACTGAGACCAACACGAGTTCAAATCGCGATGCGCGACCGTCCTTCCGACGTGGTCGGCGAAATTCCGGTATTTGTCAGCTCGGCCGACCAGATCTATGCCCGGCCTGAAGCGAACGGGCAACAGTTCATCGTCGGCTCGACTGCGCCGGAAGATGAATGCGAGCCGGTCGATGACCCGGACAACTTCGACACCGATGCCTCGCTCGAGTTCCGCGAGCGGATGATGCACAAGCTTCACCACCGCTTTGCCATGAAGAGCCGCGGTACGGTGCGGGGCTACGCCGCCCTCTACACCGTCAACACCGACGACTGGCATCCCATCATCGACGCGGTCGGACCGGAAGGATATTTTGTTGCCAACGGATTTTCGGGCCATGGCTTCAAGCTCGGTCCGTCGGTGGGAGCGCTGATCGGCCGTATGATGAGCGGAGTTGAACTGCCAGACGACCCGCCGGTCGACGTGCGCTACTTTGCTGCCAATCGCAAGCCGCTCACGTCCAGTGGCGGTGTCCTCGCGTGACACCTATACAAGGTAGACAATCGATGTCCACACAATGGCTTTCGCGACCGATGCGGCCGCGCCAGCGAGTTTTAGCGGCCTTGGCGGGCGAGCCGATTGACCGGCCGGCCGCGATGTGTCCCACTTCCATCGCGACCGAGAATCTCATGGATCGGGTCGCCGCACCGTTTCCCGCTGCCCATGTCGACCCCGAGCTGATGACCCGGCTTGCCGAGACCGCCTATACCGAAGCTGGCTTCGACACCATCATGCCGGTGTTTTCGGTCGTTCAAGAATCCGTCGCGCTGGGCTGCGAAGTGGAGTGGGCCGACAAGACGAATTGGCCCACGTGCACAGGTTCGCTTGTCCGCTCGGCGGATGAGATTCGCATCCCCGATGATATTCTGGACCAGCCGGAAACCCGTTGCGTGCTCCAGAGCGTCGCCGAGCTGCGGCGTCGTTGGGGCGACGAAGTGGCCATTATCGGCAAAACGATGGGACCGTGGACGCTCGGCTACCATGTCTTCGGCACGCAGCCGTTTTTGTTGCTCTCGATCGACGAGCCTGACCAGGTGAAGCGTAGCTTGGAGATCCTCAAGGAACTGACCGTCCACTTTGGCATCGCACAGATCGAAGCGGGTGCCGACGCGTTGACGCTGCCCGACCACGCCACCGGCGACTTGGTCCGTGCAAGCTACTATCGCGACTTCCTGCAAGACATCCACACCGAGTTGTGCGAGCGGATACCGTGCCCGCTCATTCTGCACATCTGTGGCGCTACCGAGGACCGCATGCCGTACATCCGCGAAACCGGTTTCGACGCTTTTCACTTCGACAGCAAGAACGACGTCTGCCGCAGCCTGGAAATCATGCAAGGCAAGTGCCACCTGGTGGGCAACATCAACAACCCCCAAACGCTGTTTTGCGCCGGCGTCGACATGGTGCGGCAAGAGGTGCGGGCGGCACTCGACGCTGGGCTGACCATGGTTGGCCCCGAGTGCGCGTTGCCGTTAGCCTGTCCGTTAGAGAACCTGAAAGCCATCCCCGAAACGATTCACCAGTGGCGCGCCGCGCAACGTCACTGAGCCCAACTTCTTTTCTTCATTCTTTGCAGGTTCGGCTTTTTCTTTCGCCTTTTCGATCCAGTACCATCTAAATGTCTCATCGGGAATTTCCCATGTGTCGGTGCGGAATTGTCCGGCGGGTAGCCCTTCGCGGTTGTAGAGATTGGCATTTACAGGATTTCCTCTGAAGGCATAACGGACAGCAGCGGGAGTTGGCACGTCCTTGCTGGTCACAATGATTTGTTGACCCTCGATCTGAGCATCGGCCCAGTACCATTTCTTATCGTCACCGGCGATGGCAAAACCGCCCAGGACGCCGTCTTTGATTTCTTTGGGTGGCAGGAGACCTTCTTTCCTGGCGACCATGAACCCCGAGCCGACGCAATCAAAACTCAGAATCGCTTTGTTGCCTTTGATTCTCATTTCTTTGAAGATGGGCCCCGAATAGACAAGATCCTTCTTGCCGTAGTCTTTCGCCAAGGCTAAAAGAGCCAGCCGGATACCGCAATCGACTTTGTTGTCTGGGTGGGCACTGCCCTCAGGACCTTTGGCTGTGTCCGTGATGACAGCGATGCCAGTATTGGCTGTCGTTCTTGTGACGCTGAGTTGCTCTTCTCGAATGATTGCCCATCCATCACCTCCGGCCGCGTTGGGATTGGCAGGGCGAAAATTTGGGAGTTGCACAATGTAAAACGGAAAATCTCCCTGGTTGAATTCCTTGCGCCATCCGTCGATTAATTCCTTTAGTTTTTCGCCATAGCCTTTGGGGCCTCCGGCGTTGTGTTCGCCTTGATACCAGATGGCTCCGCGGATTGCCTGGGGCAGAATCTGGCGGATCATCCGAAACATTTTGACGCTCTTTACCTGCCACCATTCAACTCGTGTGGACCCTTTCGAACAGTTAAGCAATCCGACGGGAACATTTAGTTCTTCTGTGAGTTTCCTGGCAAAGAAAAATCCTGCCGCAGTGAAACCTTTAACTGTATCTGTCGAGCATACGGACCATTTACCCACATCGATCGGGTCAAAGTCTTTCTTCTTCTGTTTTCTGGCTTTGAACTGTCGAATCATTGAATACTTCGAGGGATCGAAACCTTCCGGCATGTTCTTGCCGGCACGACCCATTGTGTAAGCCATGTTTGACTGTCCTGAACATATCCAGACTTCACCCACAAGAATGTCTTTGAATTCCAGAGTATTGCTGCCCTGCGTGATAGTGAGTGTCTGCCCCTGGGCATTCGTGGTGATAGGGGAAAGTTCAACAATCCATCGACCCTCCTTGTTGGTTGTTGCACTGTGTTCCTGTCCGGCAAACTTGACGGATACTTTCGATCCTGCGGAAGCCCAGCCCCAAATGGGAACCGCTTTGCCACGTTGCAGGACCATATGGTCGCCAAAGCACGTCGATACTTTCAGGCCAGGCACGGCTGGTGTGGCATTGGCCCTGGTCGCCGCCAACAACAGGCACACGAAACATTTCTGAATACTCATCGCTCGCCTTTCGATTCAGCGCTGCTTCCTGCATTCCGCCCATTGAGGGTCGAATCCGCATGCTGCTCTTCGGCTACGATGGAAAAGCGGTCGCTGATAACAGAAGCCGTACCGCCTGTTTCACTCACGCGCAGCCGCACATGGTCACTGTTGATCACCGGCACTTTCCACGCGAACGCCGGCGCATTCCATTCTGCGCGACGGGAGCTCTTGTTCGGATGCTTGTCCGTGATCTTGATCCACTCACCGCCATCAACCGAGTATTCAAACGTGATGAATTCCATGTTGCCGACGCTGCAGTAAGCCGGGTAATGCGTTGTGCCGGCTGTGTACACGTCGCCTTTACGCGGGAAGACGATACCAATGGCCTTCTCAGCGCAGATGATAAAAGGTTCGCTTTCCGCTTTGACTTTGCCACCCGTTTCACGCACGCGAACAAGAGCGGAGTCTGATGCGCTATCGGGCACGGTCCAAAGATACCGGTGACTGTTCTCAACACCCTTCTCGATTGAAATCCAGTCCTTGCCGTTGACGCTGTATTCGAGATCGACCTTGACGATGCCACCATGACTCCACCAGCCGATCGGATAGATGTTGCCGGTCACAATCGGGTGCGCGGCATGCGGAGCGGTCACGCGAAGTGACTTCTCCGTTGGCTCCGGCTCAATGATCAACTCCGCGACGCCGATATTGGCCTCGCCCTTGCCGCTGTAGAACAAGTAGAGTTTGCCATCGATACCTTCGAATACGTAAGGATCACGCAAGTGATGGCCGTTACCGACACCATTGTTCGAAGGCTTGTACGCTCGGTCGACGCCTTCCCAGTACGCCTGGGGCTTCAGCAAGACCTGCTCGACTTTGTTCACTAACTTCCATTTGGTGGGATCGAGCCGATCGGCTTCGCTTAATCCGGACAAATCGAGAACTATCAAGCAAGTCGATTCCGGCAACTCACGCGAGACCGTTTTTATTGCGTAGATCCTGTTACGGTCTTTCCTGGGGTTGTGGTAAAATGTCCAATGCCTGGCACGCTGCGACACGCGTTCTTTCTTCCTCTTTTTCTTCTCCATACTCCCGTTGGGATTCTGCAATTCCGGAGCACCGACTGAACGAGTCAACGGACTGTCTGACCTCTCATATTTGGTCCACCAATACCTCCTGGGCGGCTGTTGATTGTCACCCTCCGGCGTCGTGTCGTCACCCCAATCCGGACTGAACCAGCCGCCCGGCGTATCCGCGTTGGCGTGTGAGTTCGGCTCACCGACTTTGTTGAATAACGGCGCCCGCCAGAAATCGGCGCGTCCCGCGCTGAATCGTGCCGAAACCTTTTTACCGTTTGCTTCTCCCTCCACTTCAAAGCCGCGCAGGTACCACTCGGCCACACGCACGTTCTTGATACCGTGGCCCTCCTGCCCACCTGTGCCGGGCATGTTGAAGTTCAATCCGTCTTTTGAAGTCGCAACGCCGTCGCCCGGGCTCATGCTGTGAAAGTACATGATGATGCGCTTGTTGACATCGTCGACGTATACATCGACAAAGTGAAACTTGTCTTCGAGCACCGTGTTGTTATCCAGGAGGATCTTCCCACCGTGGTGCAACCGGTCGAGCACACCAATGCCCGGCGTCTGTGCGCCGGAGTAGTTGCCATTCTTGCCCCAGGCTCTGTCCGGCGCGTTGCCGTCGTTGAACAGGTGCCACTCACCCGTGATCGATTCGGTCCAGGCCATGCGGATTTTCGGGCCGTGGTGAGCCGAAAAGTACATGTAATAGTTCGCGCTGGGGTGCGCCTTTTCGCCGTCGGGAATCCACTTCGGCACACGGATCACGCAGGCACCCGTGTTGCTGCCCCCGCCTGTGCCGAAGGACTGGAGCAGGGCGCTGTCCAGGATGGGGTCGTTGTTCGAGCCGGTGTCGAGCGGGTGGCCTGACGGGCGGGCGTCGATCCGCTTGACGGTCACCACTTGGCCCAAAGCCGAACTGGATAGGCCGATCAAGATAAGTGAAAGGGCGGCAGGCCCAAATTGTCTCACACTCAGATTTATAACATTTCTCCTCATACTAAACTGCCTCCGAAGCAACACCGCCAAACATCGAGCAACTCAACATGGACGCCATGCCGATCGTCAGGTGCAGACTCACGCTTGGCGTCTCCTGTTCGTCCTTCACTTGGTCAGCGAAACGCCGTGGCCGGAGTTGTAGAGTCCGATCGCCTCTTCTTCCCTCAGCGCGCGAGACCAGATGCCCACTTCATCGAACGCTTCGAACTGGCGGGCTATCTTCTTCACGTCGCCGATCATCAGCATCGCATCCTGGGCCGGGACGATGTGGTTCTCATCCTGGATTCCCCAGAACGGTTTGTCGAGTTGCCCGCACGGCGCGTCCCTTTTCTGCTTGCCGCCCTTGGGCGCTTTAACGCCGTCGATAAATATCTCAAACGCCTTGCGGGAGCCGTCGTAGACGACGACCACGTGACGCCATTCGTTTCCGTCGGAGATGACGTTTCCGGGCCCGCCGTTGAACTTGAATCCCTTGGTGCCCCCATTGCAGCCGACGGTAAAGAAAACGCCACCCTTGGTGCCCTTGCATGTGGCATCCCACCCGGCCACGTTGGCGGTGAGGCTGTAGTACCAGGTGTCTGGGCCGTATTCGATTTTCTTGCCGACGCCTTTGCCGATGCGGCCGCAACCGTAGTAATTGGCGCGATACCAGTAGGAAAGCGTCAGGTTCTCGATGTTGCCGCTGGGGCCAAGGACGTCCTTGTAGCCGGGAACTCGAACGTGCTGGTCGTCTGCCAATTCCAGGCACTGGCCGCACACGCCTTCGGTCCACGTGGGACTGCCGACGAGTTTGCCGTCCGCGCTGCCGACGTGGTCCTTGACAGTTGGGCCTTCGCCTTCGTCAAACGACCAGTACGCAACGAGCCCTTCCTTGAGCTTGGCCAGATCGAAGTCGGACTCGACGGGCTTGGGTCGGGCCGTGTATCTCTCGCCCGCCTTGAGCGTTTCGGCGATATCCTGCGGGACGCTGGTGGCGAACGGCAACATCGCCTTTCCCACACGCTCGCCGATCGTGAGCATGCTTGGCGTGTTGTAGTGGGCTTTGGGGTGCAAATCCATGGTGGATATCCACGTGGCGTGCTTATCCTCTTCGGCCACCGTCTTCTGAGCGGCGCGGATTACCTCTCCGCCACCCTTTCTATTCCACACCGGTGCCGGGCCGATCTGAATGATCAACACGGGCAAGTCGGGCACGGCCAGTTCGATGCGAACATCGTGGATCAAATCGCGCAGGTTATCTTCGTAGTAATTCCAGAAACCGGTCGAGCGGTCATCGGGGACCACTTCCGCCGTCGAATCGTTTTCGCCCTGAAACCAGACAAAGCCGGCGATCTCGAACTGGCGGCCGTCGTATGGCGGGTAGTCGATCTTGGGATTGGCCAGGAAGCGGTGCAGTCGCCGCATCATCCGCAGGTAGAGATCGCCCACCTCTCCGCCGGCCCGCTCGACCGCACTGGGCGGACGCCAGCGCGTGTGCAACTGCGTACCGCCGGTGGCTGATTTGAACATGATGATGGGATTGTCGACCCCGTCGCCGAGGATCCTGCCCATCACCAGTTCCGGACCGAAGACGTTGTGGGATGCGGCGCCGCCGCCAAAGCCGGGCTTCAGGGGGCCGGAGATTTTTCCGGCGCGGATGCACCAGACGTCATCGCGCGGCTGATCAATGCCGGGGTATCGATCGAGGCACTGTTGGCCGAAGTAGTTGTGACCCTCCATGTTCGATTGACCGGCCATCAGGTAGACCTTGATCGGCCTGCTGTCGGCGGCGAAGGCCCCGACGGTGGTAACCAAGCATAGCAGCGTGAGGGCGGCGAGTTTACTGTTGAACATCTGCAACTCCTTTCGGGGTTGTTGTTTCGTTGTTGGTGATCTTCAGTTCCGCTTCTCTTTTTGGGGGCGGCTCCTGACCGGCTTCGCGGGGGGATTCATCTTGTTGATAATCCCTTCCCATTTCTTGACCTGTTTCTCGATAAGTTTCTTCTTGCCCGAGTCCGTGGCGGTGGCGAGTTTCTCCTTGGCCGTGGCGAGCTTTTCTTTGAAGATCGGCAAGGCGGCCTTGGCGCTGGGGCCAAGCTCGGCCAGCACACTTACCGCCATGTTTGCGTTGAAGCTATCCGCGCCGCGGGCATCTTCGATCAACACCTTGACGATTGCATCGCTGGCGTGACCGCGCTTGGCCACTGCCGTCAACGCGTTGCGGATTCGGTTACGCCCAAACACGCTCTGCTCGGCGAGGAAGTTGCGGATGGTCTGGGAGACATAGCTGCCCGTCTCCGGTTGCTCGACGTACCGCAAAACGTAGGCCACACCGGCGCGCACCCACCAGTCATCGTCGTCAGCGAGGGGGGCGATCTTGTCTAGATGCTTAGCCGCTTCCTTGCCGCAGTTACTCAATGCCATCAACGCGCCTTCACGCACGTACATGTCTTCATGTTTCAAGAGCGGCAACAGCTTGGGAACGGCCTCGCCGGCGACGTCGGGCGTCATCACGTCGCGATGGTTGCCCTTGCCCAAACCGTTCATGCCGAACTTTCCGCCGATGGCGTCGCAGCCCGCGCGAATCACGCGGATGTCGTCCGATTCGAGCGCTTTGAGGATATGCGGCATCGCCTGTTGGCCTTCACCCATCAGCGAGTAGGCGGCGTTGCGCCGGATGCGCGAATCGAAATGGCCGAAGTATTGGGCCCGCCTGGCGATGGGTACTTCTTCGAGAGGCGGCTCATCCTGGCTGCCGAAGATCTGCCGGATGGAATCGCCCAGGCCTTCATTCGGTTTGCCGGAAGGGTCAATGGTCAGTCCTGTCGTACAGGGCGGCAACACGGTTTTGAGGATCGGCCGTCCCGGCGTTTTGACCGAAAGATCGGGCTTACCAAGAACCGGGCCGGGCGCCCAATCTTTTGGACGAGGCTTAAATGCAAGCGTATCTCCCCCTTTACTCGCGTAGAGCCCGAAGTCGGCGCCGTTGCCGCCCGACACTCGCATTGCCAGGACGTTTTGCCCCTTGCGCAAGTAGCTCACCGCTCGCTGTTCCAGGGGGATGGTCGCCAGCGCGACGATTCGCATCCGCGGACCTTGCAAGGCATCCGACCATAAGATCGGCTTTCCATTGAGGTATGCAACGGCTTTCGTCGACTTGAGTAATCGGAGTACCAACACCAGTGCATCATAATCTGTTTCTTCGCAATCGAAGGCGATGCGAATGTACGGCGGTCCGCCTTGGGCGCGCATGCCGCCCGCGTCGCTGTTCTTGCCGCTGACGAGCGGTCCGTTGCCGGAGTCCCACTTGCTGTCGTCGAAGTCAACGGTGGTCCAATCGGCGGGCGGTTTTTCTCCCCCGCGCACACTAAGCATTCGCCAAGTGAGCCGCTCGCCGGGGTAACCCGCCGTGTTGGCGGGCACCAGCGCAGTCCAGTTTTCCAACCGTTTGGTCAAAATGCCCGCCGCGTAAAGGTCGTTCAAGGCGGCAATCCTCGGCCAGTGGCCGCTGGGCATATCCGCCACTCGCAGGGCCGTGACCCTTGCTTGCTCGTCAATGCGCCAGTCGCTGGCATTCCCCTTCCACAGCAACTCGCAATAGAAGGCCCAAAGCGTCGCGTCGTCGGGCGTCGCCAATTCCCGCCGGGCGAGCGTCTGGTAGATTCCGGCCTGCGGATCGGCGGCCAACCGTTCGAAAGCCTCGCGGGCCTCTCGCGACGAGTACGTGAGCCAGCGGTGCCGACGATAGATCTTGCCCGCCGCCGATACCGCCGCCGCGCCTTCGGTGGTGTTGATCCGCCAGTGGTAGCTGCCCCGCCGAGGATGTTCACCACCAGTGTATCGATCGAGATCGGTCCAGATCCGCCGGGCCAAGGTGAAGTCGAAGTTCGCGATCGACGATTCTATCTTGGCGAACGACAGGGCAAGGTCTTTTTCTTTTTGATCGGCCGCGGCCAGCAATTGCCGGGCCTGCGCGCTGTCGGATTTCATCGTCTGACGAAGTTCGTCGAAGCGGCAGTGGCGATAGAGCTCGATCCCCTTTTTGAGTTCGGCCGGCAACTCCTGTTTGGCGAAAACACTTTTTCCACCGCCGTGGATCCGCAGCACGCGATTGGGCATGGCGTATAACTGCGCCACGCCGCCCGTCGAAAGGATCGGGCCCCGATAGGTGTAGATTTTGCCGATCACCAATTCCGGCAAGAGGAAACCGCCGTCCCAACGCCGCGACACGTTGAGCAACCACTGCCAGTGCTCGACCAAGCGGCGGTAGTCGGGATAGTGCGGGTTGCGCGCCGCCTGCACGTTGCCCCAGATGAATCCCATGAAACCGCCGGTGTGTCCGCCCGTTCGTCCGCGATAGCTGTTGGTGACCAGACGAGCGTAGTATTCGCTGGCGGCTTGATCGCCAAGAATATTAAAGACCACACCGGGAAGGGCGTTCTTGCCGTTACCGCCGCCGAACTCGGGCCGATGATCGCCGTAAGGAACGCCGCCGCGATGATTGAATCGCATGAAGAACTTGGTGGCCTTTGCGAGAGCTTGCTGATCGACCGGTACGCCGGCCTCGTCGATCAGCACCAGAGCCATCCAACAGACCAATCCGCAATTGTTCAGCGATCCGCCCTGCACGTAGCCTGCGCCGGGATACGAACCGTGTCCCCAGGTGCCGCACGACTGCTGGCTTTGGGCCAACGATTGGGCCACCTCCTGGCAGAGCGGCAATACGGTCTCGTCGCCGGTTCGCAGGTAGTACTCGGCCAGAAACACGCCCATGTAGCCCCATTCCCAATTGATGGTACTGACCGCTTCCGGGTTAAAATCCTTGCGATATCCGTACGCCAACCGGCGAGCATTCTCCCAATACTTGGAATCGTCGGCAGCGAGCCAGGTCAGCCCGTCGAGCGCGAAGCCGACATAGATTTTTCCGTCGAACAGGCCGTCACGGTTTTGCTGACGAACGAGATACTCACACGCATCGAGGTGAATGGCGCGGCTCTTGGCGCAGTCGAACGGCCAGTCTTTGCCGAGGCCGCCAAGCTTGCGCATCGAAATAGTGATCGTCTTCGACGCACCGGCCCGGGTGATATTCAAGTCCAACTTGCCCGTCTGTTCGGAGATGTCGATTTGCTCGCCATAAACCTTGAGCGGTTCCGCGCCCAGCGGTTTGCCGTTTGCTGCGCGGATGATATCGTTGGTCAAGGCAATGCCGTCGGCAGGCGAGCCGGTTTCCACCTCGCGTACGACAAGCGCTTCACCGTGGATCCACCCATTCATGCCGGTCGGCCCCAGCACGGTCGGAATGTAGAACTGCCTGCCCGAAAGCGCGACATCGGGGCTTAGTTCGTCCATCTGAAAGAAGAGGTTGTCCAACGAAACGGCTGCCTCTTCTGCTGCGGACGAATCAACGGCCGGCGCCGCGATCACGACCAAACTGCACAGTCCGAGGACTGCCAAGAATCTTGCTAATTGCATCTTAGTTCTCCAACGAGATACACTGTTATTGGACATGGTTCAAAAAGGGTCAGGTACGGGGCGGGTACTTAATCTTTGATCTTCCAGTCCTTCGGCGCGACGAATCCTTCGCTCCCGTCTCGAAAACCGGGCACCCCTTCGATCTTCAGCCGGCGGAACTCGTGCAGCCGCCGGAGCAAACGGGCAACGATCTCCGGCTGCTCGGCGGCAAGATTGGTTGCTTCGCCCGGATCGCGGTCGAGGCGGTACAGTTCGATGGTTCGATTCGGGGCGGGGTAGGTTGTATCTGTCGCAGCGTCAAGAGGCACATCGAGTACGCTGCCGCCGAGTACAATCAGTTTCCACGTTCCGTCGCAGACGGCAGTTTTATCGGGCGAGCCTTGCGCGATGTAGCTAAACCAGTGACGCTTAGGCGGCGACGCTTTGCCACGGATGACGTCGAGCATGTCGCGACCGTCGAGTGGATTGGGGTCCGCCGCCGTTACGCCGGAGATTCGCTTGACGGTCGGATAGACGTCGATCATGCCCATCATCGCGTCACACGTTCCGCCACCCGAGATACGCCCCGCTGGCCAGCGAACAACCGCCGGCACGCGAATGCCGCCCTCGTACACATTGCCCTTGCCGCTGCGCCAAGGGCGGTTGACGCCGCCAAAACTGGTCGCCGCGCCGTTGTCGCTTATAAAGAGTACGAACGTGTTCTGTGTGATCCCCTTCTTGTCGATCGCGCCCAGAATCTTGCCGATCGCCTGGTCCATCGAATCGATCATCGCCGAGTAGATTCGTTTTCGCTGGTCGGCGACGCGGTCCCTGTACTTGGCGATGTCTTCGTCCTTCGCCTGCAATGGCGTATGGGGGGCGTTAAACGGCACATACAGGAAGAACGGTTTGTCGGCAGGACTTGCTTCGATGAACTTCACCGCCTCGCGGCCGATCAGGTCGGTCGAGTAACCTTCGTCGTGGCACGTTTCCCAGTTGCGGTGCCAGTCGAGTTCCTTCTCGCGCCGGTGCGTGAAGTAATCGAACGCCCCGTTGTAATGTCCGTAGAAATGAGTGAACCCGCGATTGAGCGGCAGGTACTTTTTCTGGTAGTGGCCCAGATGCCATTTGCCGATCACCCCGCGACGCTCATATCCGGCCGTCGCCAGGAGATCGGCCAACGTGCGTTCGGAGGTGGGCAAACCGTACTTTCGCCACGGCGTGATCACCGCCTCGCCCATCCCATAGCGAATCGGCCAACGGCCGGTCATGAGTCCTGCGCGGGTCGGCGAACAAAGCGGGCAAACGTGAAAATTCTCCAATTGCACACCCTCACGGGCCAGCCGATCGACAGCGGGCGTGTCGATCCGGCCGCCGTGGTAACCGACATCGGCCCAACCCAAGTCATCGGCCAGCAGGATGACGACATTCGGTCGCTCGTCCGGCAGGTTCATTGCCATCGCCACACCGGTGCTCAACAAAATTGTCGTCAAGGACGGAAACGCGAACTTTGGAAGATTCAATTCTCGGCCTCATTGTTCTTTATAGTGTCGCGGCTTATCAACAAGCGAAAGCAGATACTCATCCAGACGAGAGTCGTAGGGCTCACGTCCAAAACCGCCGCCGCCGATGGCAACAATCGTTCGATGTCTCATACGTCTTACTCAGGGAACAGTGAAGTGATCCAAGATCAATCGGTTCATCGGTGTCACTTGCTATTGAGGATCTCGACCATCGCCCTGCCCGACGCGTCGCCTACCAGGCAATAGCTCTCGGCGCTGTTGTGCCAGTGGCTCTTCTGTCGGCCGGGCTTGTGTTTCTGGAAATGTCGGGTCGGTACGGCGATGCAGTGGTCGTATTTTTCGGCCGCCGCGATTTGCGCCGGCTCGATATTCTTGGCCAAACCGCCGGCCACGCCCGTCGCGTCCGGCCCGCCCATGCCGCTCGTCGCGATCACAAACGGCAGGTCCGAGTTGCCCAGATCCTTGCGCATGTCCTTAATGAAATTGGTCATGTTCGTCTCGTACTCTTGACTGAAATTCTTCTTGGTCCCGTCGTTCCAGCCTTGGTGCCAGAAGAATCCGGCGATCTCATAGCCCTGGCCCTGGTAACCTGGGAATTCCTTCTTGAGATTCGAGAGAACGTCGTGCACTTCCGTCAGGACCTGCCGATAGCGCACGCCGAACCGCTGCTTAAATTCATCCATTGTCAGATCAGGCTGCTTCTTTTTCGCTCCCTCGTACATCTGCTGAGTGTCAGCGGGCAGGCCGGAACTCGGCGGCCGAAACGTCATCCCGATCGCCTGGCCACCCCAGGCGCACTTGATCAACAGCACCTGCTCGTCGTAGTGGTTTCCGATGACATGCCCGAACGCCAACTCTGGGCCAACACTGGCTTCGTTGGCGCCTTGGCCAGGTTTCAAGTTGCCCTTGATGAGTTCGCCCTTGCCGCTCTTGTGAACGTACCACACATCGTCGCGCTCGACCCATTTACCGTCCTTCTTCAAATAGGCGAACTGCTCCTGCCCAGCCGCGTAGTCGAGGTCGCCATCCTTGCCCATTGCGATGCGACCGTGACCTTGCATATTCGACTGGCCAGCCAGAATGAAGACCTTGACCGGCCGTTCTTTGTCAGCGTAGACCAGCGCCGGCGACAGCGCAGCGGACATCGTCGTCACGAAAAACAGCAGGGTCGATGATGATTGTAAGAAGGACATGAACAAGTCTCCAAGTTCAGGGTGAATTGCAGCTTCGATGTCAGCTACGGTTGCGAAGTAAACACGATCGTCTTCGCTTGCATTTATGATAGACTATTCATCTATCCACTTCACGCATTAGTTGTGGTTTTTTGCGCACACGGAACGCCAATATGGCCGCCAAAAAAGAACGACGCGTTGCCCTCGCGCTTGACCTTGTTTCGGCGCACAATGAACCAACGTTGTGCCAGTATCCGGAACCGACACTTACAAGCATCGAATACGGCTTTGATCACATCGGTTACGAGGCAGCACGCATGTTGGGCAGTTTACTGCAGGGCAAGAAGCTCGATCAAAAGACAATTCTTGTTCCACCCCGCGAAATTGTCATTCGCCGTTCCAGCGACTTTATTTTCATCGACGACCAGGTCGTCACGGCGGCGATGCAATTCATTTCCCAAAATGCTCATAGACCGATCACCGTTGACAGCGTTTTACACGTGGTAAGTGTCTCACGCCGCACACTTGAGCAACGGTTTGCACAACACGTTGGTCACTCGGTCGCTGCTGAAACTCGTCGTGTGCGGATTGACCACGCGAAACGTTTACTGGCAAGTTCTGAAATGAAAGTTGGAAAGATTGCCCGCGTTACGGGATTCGGTACGTCCCATCAATTAGCCCGCGTCTTCCAGCGCGAACTTAAGCTGTCTCCCAACGAATACAGAAAGCAGTTTATCGACCGTAAGTGACTCCCACATCCCTGCGGACGATATAACTCTAGAGACGTTCGTTAACTCAGGCAGCTCGATGGCCTCGTATCCGCTCAGTAGAGCTGCGCCTACGGCGTCGAGGGGATGTCGCCCAAATTTACTCGACGTGCGCAGTCAAAGTGATCCTCCACGAAAACGCTTCGTGCACCAGGGGATCGCGACCTCACGCACAAAGCGAAATCGTCTGGCGCGTGGAGATGATTTTGACCTGAGTCGGAAAGTGCACTTCGCGAATTTCGGTCAGTGTTGTCGTCCCGCTTCAATTCGGTTCACTAGGCAAATGGGCTCACGCCATATTCAACCTGATGACAAAGCGTCCGTTTTGCTACTCGTTCTTTCGCGAGCTAGGTCGATTTCACCGAATCAGGAAACTGAAATTCGCCAAAGGCGGCATCGAGATCTAAGTCGCAAGTTAGGTGTGCTTCCAAATCTCGACGACAAAAAGGCCATCCGGCAAATCGCCAACGTCAATGATGCGCACGCCATCCGGCAGGTCGCCAATGTCGATAATTCCACCGGGCAGATCACCGACGTCGATAATGGTGAGTCCATCAGGCAAATCGCCAACGTCGATGATGCGCACGCCATCCGGCAGGCCGCCAATGTCGATAATTCCACCGGGCAGATCACCGACGTCGATAATGGCGAGTCCATCAGGCAAATCGCCAACGTCGATGATGCGCACGCCATCCGGCAGGCCG